>QILX01000202.1 GCA_003232175.1 Hyphomicrobiales bacterium
GAAACCGTCAGCCGCCAAATCACCAGGTTAAAAACCTCCGGTGCAATCGACATGCGTTCAAGCCGGGAATTTGTCGTACCCGACCTGGAACTCCTTCAAGCCATGGCTGACGGCGAGTAGTCTCTAATATTGTAATTTCAAATCGTAACCACAGCATATTGGCAAACGTGACGCCAAATCCTGCTCTACCCAATTGCAGGCATAGATAAACCTATCATCCGGGCCACAAATTCTGCCACGAGGGACTGTTAGCAAGAATGTCCACTGGTATTCACCAAATTGTGCTCCCCATCACCATGGCCAGTTTTGCGTCATCGCTGCTGGCGGCCGTCGCTATGACGACATCGTCTATTGTGGTTACCGTAAATGCATTGAGAGTGGCTTGGCCCGTTAATGAGGATATGAAAAGAGGACAATTATCGGCCTCGATATTGACCGGTAAACCTCTTCCGCCCCATGGTGGTGCCATGACACTATGTTGAACATACTTGTCTATCTTATTCCCCTGGCGCTTCTGCTCGGTCTTGGCGGACTGGCTGTATATTTGTGGGCCTTGCGTTCCGGCCAGTTTGACGACCAGGACGGCGACCCCAATCAAATTCTCGATGAAGCCCACGACAAACACCCTATCGATGACAAGGGCGGCAAAAAAAATAAACCTAAATCCCCTCCATCTACCGACAGCTAAAGCTGCGTCGCGATCATTCTGATTCGCGCCACTGCTTTAGATCTTTGTTTTCGCATGTATTGTTTCCCAAAACCGGTTCCCACTTTTAGGAGACAGGCTTTAGGGCATATTCCGATCACATGGCACCGGCCCGGTCCCACGCCCGGCCGCCTTTCAAGAACGTTCACTTGGGTGGAGGAAAGAGCTGGGAACGAACCCGCCAAATCTAAAAACGCACCGGGGCATTGTGTCATCAACTGGAAGTGGTGCCGGCGTGAGCATCTCGTTAGGGTGGGTGCGGTCAGTGGACAGGGAACCGTCCGACTGGGGCTACGAAACGCTCACGCCAGCATAGATATACCCATAAAAGGGACTGGTATCGGTGTTACCTCTGCTCCGCACTACACCCAGCAGCGGACCTTGACCGGAAATCAAAATATTCCAGTCCAGCATCATCAGACACGGGAAATGGAACAAAATCATTGACCCAGATCAATTGAGCCCAGAGGTTTCAACTTCAGAATCCACGGACCACCCGCAGCTAACCGGAGATTGTATTTTTTTCTGTGGATTTTATCAGCCCGGATATTTCATCGCTGATATTTCCGTAAAACTCAGGATTTCCGATGGCGCCCATTGTGGTCAGGTATAAGACCAGGTGGGTCAATCTCTCCGGCACTACGGAATAGATGATCTGCCGCTTGAAGCGCTTGGAAGATATTAATCCCGACTGTTCTAGATGAGTCAAATGAAAAGACAGACTCGAAGGAGGCACAACAAGTGCCGTGGCAATGGCTCCTGCGTTCATACCGGTTGCACCACTCCCATTCAACAGATGAAACACACTCAACCGTCGCTCATGAGAGAGAGCAGCTAACATAGCGATAGCAGCTTTATTGTCCATTTCCAGATTTCTTCTTCAGGCGAACGGATGCTGGTAAGCAAATATAGTGCTGCTCTGTGTCAATATAAAGCACCGCAAACGGAGAATTGTCAATTTTTGCCAAGAAAATATATGCTACCCATAGTTGTAGTTCGGAGATTTAAAAATCAACCGATTCTGAAATCAGATGGGATACAACAGCGGCCAGAGCGCTATTATTATCCGCGCCACCGGCAATTTCGGCATTGTAAACCGCTATCTGCCGATCCGCGGACGTACCACGCTGAAGTATGGATCTTGCATCTTCAACCAAATGCTGACACCCAAAATAGGTTGCATCCGGTGTAATAAGTTCGATCAACTCATCGAGGAGGTCGCAAAACGGGACCACCTGCTGCTGACCAAAGTCGATCAAACCCTCCGAGATCCCGTATCTTTGCGCCCGCCAGCGGTTCTCATTGATGAGAAAGTGCGAATAGGACCTCCAGCGCATATTGTCACGGCGCAGACGATACATCATTCGCGCCAGGCAACGAAAAAGTGCTGCGATCGCAACCGCATCGCCAACGCGGGTGCATATGTCGGTGATGCGCATTTCAAGCGTCGGATAACGCATCGAGGGGCGCAAGTCCCACCACAATCGCGAGGCATCCTCGATAATCCCGGTAGATACCAGGGTGCCAACGGTACGCTCGTATTCACCGAAACTTGCAAAACTCTCCGGCAATCCGGTTCGTGGCAGACTATCGAAAACCGAAAGCCGGTAACTCTTAAGGCCACTGTCGCGTCCTTGCCAGAACGGTGATGATGTGGACAGCGCCAGAAGATGGGGCAGAAAATAAGTCAGTTGATTGAAGATATCGATACGCAATTCGACATCTTCAATTCCGACATGCACATGCATACCGCAGATCACCAGACGCTGGGCGACACTGCGATGCTCGCGCAAAATCGCGTCATAGCGCTCCATGGGGGTGTGGTGCTGCGCTGACCAGTCCGCCAGCGGGTGGGTCGAGGCGGCAATCGGCGCCAGGCCATGACTTCCGGCGACGTCGGCGACCGACCGGCGCAAACTCGCCAATTCCTCGCCGGCAGCATCCAGGTCATCATGAACCCCGGTTCCCACTTCGATCTGGGATTGCAGGAACTCGTTGGTAACGTGGCCTTCAAGACAGGCGGCACAATCGTCAAAAAAGGCCTGCGGCGGCGAGGCCACCAGTTCGCCGGTTGAAGGATCGACGATGAGGTATTCTTCCTCTATGCCGATCGTGAAGCTGGGTTCGTTCACCGCCATGTCCGGCATCGTGGCACGGGCGAAACCATGATCCAAGTTTTTCGATATACGAGCGCGTGACCGGCATTCGGCACCGGCCGGTGCCGTGGAATAAGAATATGCTTTAGCCGATCTTTTTCCGCTTCCGACGCACCAGAAGGTTGAGGGCCTCGATGCTGATGGAAAAGGCGATGGCGAAATAAATGTACCCGCGCGGGATATGATACTGAAGGCCATCGGCAACCAGGGCCATGCCGACCAGGATCAAAAATCCCAGAGCCAGCATTTTTACTGTCGGATGGGCGGCGATGAAACCTGCGACCGCTTCGGCGGACACCACCATCACCAACATGGCAATGACGATCGCCAGAATCATGATCTCGACATGTTCAGCCATGCCAACGGCGGTGATGACCGAGTCGAGCGAGAAGATGAGATCAAGCACCACGATCTGCAGGATCGCCATGGCAAAAGTTGTGCTGACACCGCCACCGTTTTTGTGATCGCTCTCGACGGAGTTATGAATTTCCAGCGTGCCCTTGACGATAAGAAACAATCCGCCTCCCGCAAGCACGATATCGCGCCACGAAAAATCCTGCCCGAAAACACCGGCTGGGTAAGGCCGATGATCCAGGTGATGGAAAGCAGCAGCCCAACGCGCATGATCAGAGCCAACGCCAGGCCGATGCGCCGGGC
The DNA here is from genome assembly GCA_003232175.1 of Hyphomicrobiales bacterium. Classification (GTDB taxonomy): domain Bacteria; phylum Pseudomonadota; class Alphaproteobacteria; order Rhizobiales; family SZUA-8; genus SZUA-8. The sequence continues at coordinate 3,520 of QILX01000202.1, forward strand.
GCGTTTGGCCTGGGCCGCCGGCAAACGGCTGGTGATGATGGTGAGGAAAATTATATTGTCGATACCCAGAACGATTTCCAGGATCGTGAGGGTAAACAGACTGGCCCAGGCACTAGAGCATTTCCGTTTTTAACGGAATCACTCTAGATATTTTCGCTCACGGCTATTTCGGTGCTATGCACCGAGCCTTGCACGGGCGCGGGGCAGCGCTTGCTGCCTGAGCGCTTCCGTTAAAAACGGAAACGCTCTAGGATCGGACAGAAGCGCGAGCATGGACAAATCTCCTCAGTCCATGGCGTGACGTTGGCGCGACTAAAACGCCTTAAATGTAATGATGGTGTAGGTGGTCTCGATACCTTCGAAGGGATGGACTTTTTCATTGACGAAATGTCCGATGTCGGTCTCGGTATCCACATAAAATTTGACCATGAGATCGTAATCTCCGGCGATGGAATATATTTCCGAGGCGATTTCGGCATCCGCAATGGCGCCGGCCACGTTATAGGCCGCGCCAAGCTTGCATTTGATCATGACAAAAAAGGGGGTCAATTGATGCCTCCGATAATATCCCGGCGCCATCTTAAGGCCGGTGCGGACGGCTCTACAACCTCATTGAGCGCCTTTGTTGCCCGGGTCGCCGAGATAGCTGAGAACAGCGTGCGGAAGGCGGCGCGAATTTAACTCCGCAGGGGTGAAACGCGCCGCCACCGCGCCAGAAGCGACAAAGATATATTGATCGACAAATTCCACGGCTTCGATCGGCGTATGCAGCACCATGAGGATAGTCAGCCGGTGCTCCCGATGGATTTCCGCGATCAATTCCAGCGTTTGCCGTCGCAAAGAGGGATCGAGCTGACCAAGGGGTTCATCGAGCAGCAGCACGGCGCGCCGGCGCACCAGGGCACGGGCCAGGGCAACCCGCTGCTGCTCGCCGCCGGAAAGATCTCCAGGGCGCGCGTCCGCCCGGTCCGCCAGGCCGACACGGGCAAGGGCCCCGGCGACGGCGGTTTTCTGGCTCCCGTTCAGGCGCAATCCGGGGTCAAGACCAAGCCCGACATTGTCAGCGGCGGTCATATGGGCAAAAAGATTATGGTCCTGAAACAGCGACGTCACCGGTCGGGCGGCCGGAACAAGCGGCAACAGATCGCGGCCCTCAAATTTCAAGCGCCCGCTGTCCGGGGTCAAAAAACCGCCAATCAGGTTCAACAGCGTGGTTTTACCGGCGCCGGAGGGACCGACAACCGCCAGCCACGCCCCCGGTTCCGCCACAAGACTGAAGTCAAAAGCGGCATTGCCCAGTTGAATGGCAAGACGGTCCAACTCAAGCATTGCGGCGCTCCGGCTGCGTTAACCTGCCCCCGAGCAGAGTGTCGACGCCGACAAAAATAACCAGACAAAGGACGATAAGTACCACCACTGCCACGGCAGCTTCGTCCATGCGGTAGGCACCCATGCGCTGGTAAATAAGCAGTGGCAGGGTTGTCGTTTCCGGCGTGCCAAAAAGTGCGATGACACCAAGATCACCGGCGGCAAGTGTCATGGTGACGGCCAGAGCCGTGGTCGCCGCCGGGCGGATCGCCGGCCAGTCAACAAGACGCCAGCGATCCAAACCGGCCAGCCCCAGACTTGCCGCCAGGCGGTCATGAGTTTCAGCGGCGCGCCGGAAATCAGGCCCTATCAGGCGAAGAACAAAGGGTAGTCCGGCAAGAGCATTGATGGCGATGACCAGATAAGGCGCGGCGGCAAATAAATCGACCCGCCCCCGCAGCGCCAGAAACAAGCCCGCGCCAAGTAACATTGGTGGCGCCACCAGTATGATGGCGCCAACCGCCTCAATTATTGTACCGGCACCGGAACGGCCCTTGCTGAGCATCAAATGACGCTGGGTTGCCAGTAAGCCAAGGCCCACGGCGAACGCGATGGACCCCGCTGTTATGGCGATGGCAAGGCTCCAGGCCGTGGCACGCCACAGGGCGGGGTCGACCAGCCGGTCCATGGTTATGGCGGCAAGGCCCGGCAGGAAGATGCCGGCAAAAGGCGCGACAATGACCGCGAGCGCCAC
>QILX01000344.1 GCA_003232175.1 Hyphomicrobiales bacterium
CAAAAAGCAAGAATGACCAGCGAAAATCCAAAATTTGCCACGGTTCCAACGACCAGCAGCACCATGACCGCCGACAGGTCCGTCGCGATCAACGCCGGAACCCCATCCATGATGGCGATCAGGAACAGGATCATCCAGATCACCGCGATCCCGTCCAGCATCGCCGCGCGGCGGATTATGCGCGCCCGTCCCGACCAAACCCGGATGACAGCGGCACATAGAACCGCCGCTGTAACGGTTGCGAACAGGCGGATGAATATAGCCCAGGCATCGACATCGAGCCCCAGATCAAGGATTTGAAAGATCAGCCACGGGGCGATAAACGGCATGACGAGGGTTCCCGCCAACACCAGATTGACGGCCAGCTCGCCATCGAGATCCATGATAAAGGCAAAATTCGCTCCTGAAGCCAGTGGCGGCGAGGCGGCGAGCAGGACCAACGCCAAACCCAACCCCATCGGCAGGCTGGCCGCCGGCACCGGGAAACAGCAACCGGCATCACTATCAAAAGCAAAACCAACGCCAGCACGATCCGGTCGGCCCGGCGCCACAGCCCGACAGCGCGGGCAAGATCGATGCGAATAATCGCCATGGTCAGTGTGCCAACGACAAAGACCGGCAGGTAGGGGCCGGCAATGGCGCTTAAGGACGGGACGGCCAGGGAGATGAATATTCCCCCCACCAGAGCCAGGGGCGCCCGGCGGCCGATCACCTCCATGAGGGAAATCAGAGGTGTCATCGCTGCATTGTTGCGTCGGCGCGACGACACACCTGTGCCCGGGCAAATGCTCTACCGGCCAACTGCATATCCTTGCATCCCCCGTGGGTTAGCCGCGGCACGCAACCGGCCCTGCCCGTCGCGCGACGTGGCGGAAAGCCGACCCTCGGACCAGGGGTCACCATGGTCGACATCGTGGCCCCGGCGGCGCAGCTGGTCGACAATTTCCGCTCCGAACTGCCCCTCAAGACGCAAATAGGCCGGGCGCGCCTGGCGTGGCGAAAACGAGTTTGGCCAATGTTCGGAGTGAAAAGCCGGCGCATCGATGGCTTCAGCCAGGTTCATGCCGTGATGAAGATGGCGCAACAGAAATATCAGCTGCCACTGGTCCTGGGCTTCACCCCCCGGGGTGCCCAGATTGAGATAGGGCGCGCCAGCTTCGCTGGTTACAAGGGTTGGCGTCAGAGTGGTGCGCGGGCGTATTCCAGGCCGCAGTCCCGACGGCGCTTTTGCATCCAGCCAGGTCATCTGCAACCTTGTGCCCAGAGCCACGCCGAGTTCAGGGATGACGGGCGATGAGGTCAGCCAGCCCCCTGACGGCGTCGCCGTGACAAAATTTCCTTTATTATCAATGACATTGATATGGCAGGTGTCACCCTTGGACGGCGGCGCGCTTCTCATCGTCGGCTCGCCGCCGCCCCGCGCTGCCTGGGCCTGGGCCAGCTCCTGGCGCGCCACCGCTGCGTCATAGTCCAGCCGCCAGGGAAAACCGGAGATGTCCCCGGGGCGAAATTCGGCCGATGCCGTCTCGCCGATCAGGGCGCTCCTCTGACGCGCATACGCCCGCGACAGCAACCGATCGAGAGGCACCGTCACTGCCTCGGGGTCGCCATAATAGGTCTCGCGGTCGGCATAGCCGAGCTTCATCGCCTCGGTGACCGTATGGATGAAATCAACACCTGCGGGGTCCATTTCGGCGATGTCTGTGGTCTCCAGCAGGCGCAAATTCTGCAATAGGACCGGCCCCTGGCTCCACGGTCCGCATTTGTGGATATTAAATCCGCCATAGTCGATCGTGACGGGGTCCTCGTAACAGGCTGACCAGTTGGCAATGTCGTCGCCGGTCAGAAGACCGCCATACGCCTCGCCGGTTTCATCGACAACGTTTTGGGTTCGGCAGAAGTGGTCAATGGTTTGTGCGACAAATCCCTTGCTCCAAAACCGCCTTGCCGCGAGAAGCCCGGCCTGCCGGCCCGTGACAGATTTGGCCTCGCTGGTCAGCCGCCGCAGCAGCGCCGCTAATTGGTGGTTTTTCAGCAGGCTGCCAATTTCGGGCACCTCTCCGCCGGGCAGGTACACTGTTTGGGAAGTTTGCCAATGTTTTCGAAAAATTTTCGCATGTAGGGCAATGGCCTCATGGAGCAGATGCACCACCGGCACGCCGGTTTCGGCATAATGGATTGCCGGGGCCAGCACGGTCTCAAGTTCCAGGGTTCCGTAGTCGGCGAGTAAAGTCAGCCAGGCATCAAAGGCACCAGGCACCACCGCGGGCAACAGGCCGCTTTCGGGCACCAGATCGACACCGAGGGATTTGAATTTTTCCAATGTCGCCGCCATCGGCGCTGGACCCTGGCCGCACAACACTCGCGTTTGCGTCTCATCTGCGGCCTTCAGAAGGATTGACGCATCGCCAAGGGGGCCGTTCAGATGCGGCTCGCATACCTGCAAGGTAAACGCACCCGCGGCGGCGGCGTCAAAAGCATTGCCACCAAGTTCGAGCATTGCCATGGCCGACTGGCTTGCCAGCCAGTGGGTTGAAGCGACAACGCCAAATGTCCCGATGAGTTCAGGGCGGGTGGTAAATTTTCGCATGTTGACCTTGTGCGCCCGCATCACGCTTGCGTCAACGCCATGGTATCCCGCCCATGCCAGCGGGATAATCCTTGTGCGGGCAAGCAACTCAGCAATTGAAGTCGGGCGATAGACGCAATATGTTCCGCGTTTGTCACCGAGAATGCCGGGTGGGGACATGCGGCCTGGCCTTCATGCATCGATAGATATTTACACGACTGATAGTCACGATCAGGACAACAGGACATCCCACCCATGGCTCGATTTCGTACCAACACCACCAATCGTCATTTATACCGGGCGGCGGGGCTGATCCTTGCCCTTGCGTCGCTGGGAATTCAAAACCAGGCCGTGGCCAGCGTTCAGTCCTGCCGGTCGTTTAGCGAGAAGGGCGTGCACGCTTCCGCGCTTATTGCCTGCAGCGCAGTCATCAATAGATCGGAAGTCCGGCCCGCCACACTGGCGACAGCCCTTTTTTACCGGGCCAACTCGCGATATTCGACCCGGGACACCGCTGGAGCACTGGCGGATATCAACCGCAGCCTGGATATACGGCCCGAATTTGTCCCTGCCCTGTCGCTTCGCGCCGCCATTCGCACCCAGGCCGGCGATACAAAAGGCGCCAGCGCCGATCTTGACCGTGCCATTGCGTCAGACCTGAACAATGCCGGATTGCTCAGCCGCCGTGCGACGTTACGTTTGTCCGCCGGAAATCTCGCCGGCGCTGCCAAAGACCTGCTGGAAGTTGTCGCCCGCTCGCCTCGCGACGCAATTTCCTATCTTCGCCTGGCGACGGTTTTTAACGAGATGGGCCGCAACAAACCTGCCCTTGACGCCGCCAACCAGGCGGTGGATCTGAACCGAAATAATACCAACGCCTATGGTGTAAGGGCAAAAATCAAAAGCGACATCGGTGATCTTGACGGCGCGCTTGAAGATTTTACCCGCGCCCAAACCGGCGCCGCAAATGGTTTGCGTTATCTGGTGGGCAAGGCCGATATTTTCGCCCGCTCCGGTCGGCCCGCACAGGCGCTGGAGGCGATTGATGCAGCTCTTGGCATTGACCCGGTGTATCGCATAGCGCTGCTGCTCAAGGCTGACATTCTGCAAACCCAGGGTAAGACCGCCGGCGCCCGGTCCGCCCTCGGTCAGATGGCCCGCACCGACCCTGTCCTTGCGCTTCGAATTGCGCGGCTGGCTCTGAGTTCGGGAAAAATGGACACCGCGGTGGCGGACTATAGTATCGCTATCTCCCTTGATCCGGCCCTGACCACCGCCTATTACGAGCGCGGTCAGGCCTATGCCAGGACGGGAAAATGGGCAGAAGCGGTCGCCGATTTTGACACGGTTATGGCCTCTGCCAATAATTTCGAATTCAGCCGCCTGAACTATTTTCGCGGCAAGGCCAGATACCGGTCCGGCGACCTTGAGGGCGCTGTCGCTGATCTCAGTGCCGCAATTCTGATCGACGATACCGCGGACGAACGGCTTTGGCGTGCCTTGGCTTTCACGGATCTGGGTGAATTTGA
>QILX01000003.1 GCA_003232175.1 Hyphomicrobiales bacterium
ATTCTGTTCATTTTTCTGCTCGATTTTCTGTCCTGGTTGGGTCCTCGCCGGGAGCCTGAATTGTCCGAAACAACCATGCTGCGGTTCTGAGCAACCGGTCATCTTCCTCAACCGATCCTATCAACTGAACGCCGATCGGTAAATCGTTCTCAGCCGCCAGGACCGGCAGCGATAGTGCCGGCAGGCCTGACAATGTCCACAATGTGCAAAAGACCGGATCGCCGGTGCCGTCGCCAATTATCGGCGCTTCGCCTGCCGAGGCCGGTGCCAGTATGGCATCAAAATCATTGAAGAACTCAGTAAAATAATTGTCGGCCCCGTTGGCCATGGCGACAGCTTCGGCGTAGCGGTCTTCCGTGATGGCGCGGGCGCGGGTCAATATCGGCTTGATGGTTTCGCTGAGCTGGTCCCAGTGGCTTTCGGCCCGCTCTTCAAGGTTGCGCCAGATTTCGTATTCGTGAATGACCCGGTGATGATCGATGAGATCACCGAAATTTACCGGAGTGGTGACCCGTTCCACCCTTGAGCCAAGGTATTCAAGAAGTTCGTCAAAGGCCGAACTGGCGGTGGTGTTGAGGCGATCATTGAAGGGAAGATCAAACCAGGCAAAAAGCGGCTCGACCGGGGCTTCGGCACCGGCACCGGTGGCCATTGCCGGCTTGGGCCGGGCATAGGTGGCCACATCAAGAGGATCATAACCACCAAGGACATCGGCGAGGGCGGCGGCATCACCGAGATCGCGGGCAAAGATGCCCATCTGATCCAGGGTCGCGGATGTCTGCAGCACGCCGGTCCGGGAGATAATGCCGCGGCTGGGTTTAAAGCCGATCACCCCGCAGAACGAGGCCGGCCGGATCACCGAACCATTGGTCTGGGTCCCCAGCGCCAGGGGCACGTGATGGGCGGCCACCGCCGCCGCCGAACCTGACGAGGACCCGCCCGGCGTATGGGCGGCATTGTGGGGGTTGCGGGTCTTTGAAGGGTGCATGAAGGCAAATTCGGTGGTGACGGTTTTGCCCAGTATTACCGCCCCGGCCTCGCGTAATCTGCTGGCGACGTTCGCGTCGGCGCCGGGCTTGCGTCCGGCATGGATCGGCGAGCCACATTCGGTCGGCATGTCGGCGGTATCGATAATGTCTTTCAGACCCACCGGCACGCCATGCAGGACCCCAAGGGGTTTACCATGCCGGCGCCTGGCGTCCAGGTCTTCAGCCTGGGCCAGGGCGAGGTCGGAGTCCAGAAACGCCCAGGCGCCGATCGCTTCGTCGGTCGCCTCGATACGCTCCAGACTGTCCTTGACGACCTGAACGCAAGATACGCGCCCGTCCCTGGTGCGCTCGGCAATTTCGATGGCAGTGAGGTTACAGGTCATGTCCGGGTCTTCACCTTGCCTGCCGATCAGGGGATGTAGGGGCCGAACAGATAGTCCGGGAACCACAGTGCGATGCCGGGGAACATGTACATCAGGAACATCGAGAAAATGACGATGGCGAGGTAGGGTAGAATCCCGGCGAATATTTCCATCAATTCGATCTGCCCCTTCAGCACCCCCTTTAGATAAAAGGCCGACATGGCCATGGGTGGTGTGAGGAACGAGGTCTGCAGGTTAAGGGCCACGAGCATGGCGAAGAAGTAGGGATTGACGTCGAAGATCACCAGCATCGGCAGGAAGATGGGGACAAAAATGATCAGAATTTCCGACCACTCCAGCGGCCAGCCGAGCAGGAAGATGATCGCCTGCACCATGATGAGGAACTGCCACGGCGCCAGTTCCATGGAGAGCACCCAGGTTTCGATTACGCTGTGGCCGCCCAGATAGGAAAAGACCGAGGCAAAGGTCCATGAGCCGACGAACAGCCAGCACACCATGGCGGTCGCCTTGGCGGTGAGGAATACCGATTCCTTGACCTTTTTCCAGGTCAGCGCCCCGTAAAGCACCGCCAGCACCAGACCGCCCATCGCACCCATGGCCGCGGCCTCGGCCGGGGTGGCGAGCCCGCCAAGGATGGACCCCAGCACCAGGGCGATCAGTACCGTCAGGGGCACAACCGAGGTCAGGAGCTGCCAGTAGATCTGAGCGTTGGAGGGCACGTTTTCCATACTGGGTTTTGGCGCGATTTTTGGGTCCAGCGTCGCCCTGGCAATGACGTACAGAATGTAAAAACCGGCCAGCATGAGACCGGGAAACACCGCCGCGGCATAGAGCCGCAAGGGCGAAAGCTCGGCGATGGCGGCATAAACGATCAGCATGATCGAAGGCGGGATGAGAATGCCCAAAGTGCCGCCGGCGCAGATCACTCCGGCGGCGAAGTCCTTGCGGTAGTTGGCGGCCGCCATGGCGGGAAAGGCCAGAAGACCCATCAGCGTCACCACAGCGCCGACAATGCCGCTGGCGGTCGAAAAGATCGTGCAGGTGATCAGCGCCGCGATGGCCATCGAGCCGGGAAGATTGCGGGCCGCCAGTTGCACCGAATAGAACAGGCGATTGACGATATTGGCGCGCTCGACCACATAGCCCATGAACAGGAATAGCGGGATCGCCACCAGAATGTCATTTTCCATGACCGAATAGGTGTTCTGGTTCAGCAGATAGAAGATCTGGTTGTTGAACACATCGGCAATGGTCTCGATGGATCCGGCCTGATAATAGGCGTAGTAGCCAAAACCCACCCCCATCGCCAGAAGGGTGAACGCGATTGGAAATCCCAGCAACACCAGAAAGATGAAGAGGGACAGCATAAAAATTGCGACTTCAGGATTAGTCATATCTCAGCCAACTCCGGCGTGCCCAATTTGATTGGAGCGGATTAATCTTGTTTTGCAACAACGTCCCCGATCAGGGTTTCTTCGGTTTCGCGCACATCTTCCAGGCGCGCCATCCACTTGCCGGTCTTCATGGCGTTCAGGCACCGGATGCATTCTGATATGCCCTGAAGGATCAGCAGGAAACCGGCCACCGGAATCAAGGTTTTAAAGAAATAGATCTGAATGCGGGCCGGGCTGTTCCAGCTCACTTCCTGGTAGCGCCACGAATCGGAGGCGATTTCAGCGCCATACCAAAAAAGGGCGAGCATGCCGGGGAAAAAAAACAGCAGGTACAAGACGAAATCGATACGGGCCTGCCAGCGCACCGGCCAAAGCCGGTAAAGAACATCGCCGCGGACATGGCCGTCCTGGGCCAGAGCGTAAGGCCCGGCCATGAGGAACAGCGCCCCATACATCTGCACCATCATATCGAAGGCCCAAACGGTTGGCGCATTCAGCACGTAGCGTACAAAAACCTCATAACAAACCGAAAATGTCAGGACTAGGATACACCACCCAAAAGCCCGGCCTATCCAGATGTTCAGAGCCTCGACCGCGCGAACGAAATTGGTCAACGTTGGTCCCCCTATTCCCGAAATCCCGGGTTGCGGTCAACGCCGCACCCCAGGGCCGCATAGCGGCACGTTCAGGGGCAGGCACTCCCGCCCCTGAACGGTTTTTGTTACTCGGCTAAATTACCCGATCAGCTGAAGTAGTGATCGTATGCCAGCTTGTAGTCAGGCTGGTTGAGGTTCAGGTAGCCCATCACTTCCTTGGCATAGGCCTTCTGGGAGTCGATGACTTTGGCAAAAAACTCATCTTCTCCGGCAATACGGCCAGCGACCGCGTCCCAGGCGACGAGCTGCGCCTGCATCAC
>QILX01000212.1 GCA_003232175.1 Hyphomicrobiales bacterium
GGCCAAAACTTTATATGTACAAACCCGAAATTTCCGGAAAGTTTGACCTTGTTCTTTATCTCGATCTTGATGTGGTTATTACCGGAAAACTGGACGAACTTATTGATATTATTGATATAAAGGACGGATTTTACATGGTGCCGCGCGGCATCCCCTTTGTCTGGCGCCTCTTTCCCGAAGCCTTGCGGCCCCAACGGTCCGGAAACTCTTCCGTTTTAGTATTTCGCCCCGCAGATCAAAAACAAATTTACGAGGATTTCGAGCCCTCGCACAAATCCGATTCCCTGTGCAACGATGAAAGATATGCCTGGAATAAATCCAATGATTCAGAACCTTCCCAAGAAAATGGACGCCGATTTTCAAGCAGGTCAGCGTCTATCCATGGCCACTTAACCGGCTGCTCAAATCCTATCGGCCAAAGCCGCCCCAGGCGCGTGTGTTTGTATTCAACGGCACTCCCAACCCCACCGACCTGATCGACCCCGATGTGGGGTGGTGGGGCACCAAGCGGCGCTGGGGATATGGCCCGGTCAGCTGGGTGCAGGACTATTGGAAGAAATACAGCCGCGCCGCTGCGGGTTAGTCAGACCCCGGCGAAAACCGGTCGTTGAGCCCCGAAAGTTTTCCTCAGAAAGCTGGGCAAAAGGCCTCTGACGCCGGGACCAAACACCTAGAGTATTACGCGAGCGGTTTCGTAATTTGTAGATTCGGCACCGGCCTCACGCCGCCTGCTGAACCCCAAGTAAACCGACAATACGCTCGATATCGGGCGGTTTGCGCATGATCTCGGTGGCGCCCAGGCGCGACAGAAGGCCGGTTGTGCGCGGCGACACATAGGCCGAGCTGACAATCACCACCATATCTCGGTTCTGCGATGTCAGACCGCGGCGCACCATGTGAACAAATTCCATGCCATTGCCGTCGGGCAGATGAAGATCGACAATTGCGGCGCTGTAGCGGCGTTGCGAAATGGCGTTACCAGCTTCGGTCAGCGTCGAGACCGTCTCGATATCGCCAATCCCGCGCGATTGCAGGGCGCCAGCAACCAGCTTCAAGGTGATGGGATCGTCATCGACGATCAGAATCGGGTGGGACGGACAGATTGTGGGGAGCGTCATGGCCGTTTCCTTTGTGTGGCTTAAAACGCCTGTTTGGTGTTGACCAGGGCCAGCGGCGTGACCGCAAGGATGTAAAGGTCAAGCCAGATCGACCAATGATCGATGTAATAAAGATCGCATTCGACCCGGCGTTCGATTTTCTCCACCGTATCGGTTTCGCCCCGCCACCCATTGACCTGAGCCCAGCCGGTGACACCCGGCTTTACCCGATGGCGGGCCAGATAGTTATGAACAACGGCATGATAGAGCTCATCGGCGGCCTTGGCCTTGAGGGCGTGCGGGCGCGGGCCTACCAGAGAGAGATCACCGTTCAGCACATTGAAAAGTTGCGGCAACTCATCGATGGAGGTCTTGCGCAAAAACCGGCCAACACGGGTCACGCGGTCGTCGTCGCGGGTGACCAGGCGCGAGGCATCGGCATCGGAGGTGTCATGCCGCATGGAGCGGAATTTGTAAATTTCGATCAGCTCGTTGTTGAAACCATAGCGGCGCTGGCGGAAAATCACCGGGCCAGGACTTTCAATACGGATAGCGATGGCAGCTACCGCCAAAACCGGCGACAGAACCACGATCGCCACAGCAGCAACAACAAAATCAAACGCTGATTTCACCAGGCGATTCCACGATGAAATCGGCCGGTCGAAGGTATCGAGCAATGGCAGCTCACCGATTTTGGAATAGGTGCGGCGGTTAAGGCGAAGTTTGGCGCCAAGGGCGCTGATGCGGATATCGGCGGGGATTTCCCATAGACGGCGTAATAGTTGCAGTAGACGGGTTTCGGCAGCCATCGGCAAGGTGACGACAATGGTATCAATGCGAAACCAGCGTGAGAATTCCACCAGATCGTCGATGCCGCCCAGTTTGGGACACCCGGCGACCCCACCCTCCGAACGGCCATCATCCCGGTCATCGAAGAAACCGCAGATATCAACATCTTCAGGGCCATTGGCTGTCAGCCGCTCGACAGCGGCGGCGACATCGTCGGGGGAGCCTATGAGGGCGACGCGACGGGCCAGTCTGCCAGCGCGCGCAAACCGCTCCAGCACCAACGAAAGGACAAATCTCTGTACCCCCACGGCACCGATCACCAGCACCAGCCAGACCGCGACCCAAGCCACGATCCACGGGACCGCCATGCCGGTTAGATACGCGCCAAGCCCGGCAACCGCCGCAGTAATGAAACTGGCAAGTATAGCTCGCGCCAGCTGACCGGCGGGGGACTTAAGCCGGGGAATGTCGTATCCGCCACTCTCCCGGACGGCGGTGATAAACACGAATGCCCCAAGCATCGCAAGTATGACGCCGCGCAACATCTCAAAACGATCCCAGGCGCCGGCAATTTCGATATAACTTGCCAGGCCAATGGAAAATATCAGAGCGGCATCGAAAGCTTTTTGCAGCCGGGCGATGACCTCGGCGTCAAGGCGGCGCGACGTTATTCGTCCAGCGATGCCAATGCCGTCGTCTTCGCTGGTGGTTTTGCTAAATGCCATATCGGCGGCCGTTGCAACCATGGGTAACCCTTGTGTGTCAGCACATATCGGAAGCGCCTTCTTGGCGCCGCTATTGGCAAGGATCAAACCACAGAGGCATTTCAATCAGATGAGTCAAATTAGATAAATTTGTATGAAATCAGCAACCTGCTGGTTGTGATCAAATAATATGCATCCGCGGTATCGGCGCTCAGTTCCATCTGCCCCGCGCCGTGCCGGAACGGCAAAATCTGAAAAAAAATCCTCCGGGGAGCCAGCTCCCGGAGGATAATGTCTGTTTTGGGCGACTTGACCCCTAATCAGCGATCAAAGCTTGATGCGATAAGATGCAAAGCCGTCCTTGCCGTCACCCGCAGGTTCGATCGTCACTGCTTTGACGTCATCCAGATAATCCTTGCCCGCCGGGCCGGTATCAAACAATACCGTGGCGCCATCGATCGGGGCAAAGGTCCAGTTATTGTCGGCAGAGGGGTTGATGGTGCCCTGGTCGACAATGTAGCGCACGATGACATCCCGGTTGGTATCGGGCGCGACAAAGACCACCTTGTCGTCGCCAATCTCGGGGAATTTGCCGCCGCCGCTGGCGCGGTAATTGTTGGTGGCGACAACAAAACGCATGGCCGGATCGATGGCTTTGCCGTTGAATTGAAGATCGACAATGCGATTGGCGCTATCGTCCAGAAGCACGCCCTTTGGATCGTATTTCGATGGCTGGGAAAGATCGATTTTGTAGGTAACGCCGTCAATAATATCGAAATTGTAGCTGGGGAAACTGGTGTTGATCAGTTCCTGATCGACCATGCCCGCCTTGATTTGGTTGAAAATGCCCGCCGAGCGCTCCAACCAGTTTTTCACCTGGGCACCATTGATGACTACGGCGCGCACTGTGTTGGGGTAAAGGTAAAGGTCGGCGACGTTTTTGATCGCCACATCGCCTGGCGCCACATCGGTGTAGTAGTCCGGCCCACCACGTCCGCCAGCCTTGAACGGGGCGGCAGCGGAGAGCACCGGCAGGCTCTCCCACTCGGTACCCTTCAGCATCTGATTGATGTACCAGATCTGGGCCTGGGAAACGATTTGCACCGAGGGATCGTCGGCGACCAAGGCAAAATAAGAGTGCAGCGCCGCTGAGGTTTTACCAACGGCGCGGCGGATATAGGTCAAGGTGGCTTCGTGATCGGCCTTGACCGAATCAAGGACCTTCTGGGTGTCCTGCACCAGCGCCGTGACTTTACGGTCCTTGCCGCGCTTGGAGATCGGGCGGGCTTCGGTTTCAAAGCCAATGATTTTCCAGTCGCTGCCGGATTTTTCGACCATCAGATCGATGAGGCCCAGATGGGAGCCCCAAAACCCGCCCATCACAGCGGGTTTGCCCTGAAGCGTGCCCTTTATGTTATCGGTTCCGGCAAAGCCTTCATATTTGGGACCGGGAAACACCAGATGGCTGTGCCCGGTGACCAGGGCGTCGATGCCCTCAACACCAGCAAGATGCAGCGCGGCATTTTCCATGCCTTCGGAATACTTCGCCGGGTTGATGCCCGAATGGGACAGCGCGATAACGATATC
>QILX01000269.1 GCA_003232175.1 Hyphomicrobiales bacterium
GAGATTTTCATTCACCGCCAGACACTGGCCAACAATTTACGTTTCACCACCACCGAACTTGCCGACCTGGAGGTCAAGATCGGCGAAGCGGCGGCGCGGGCTCAGAGCCTAGAGGTTGAAATTTTTGAAAAACTAAGTGAGGACACCTTAGCACAAGGCATAGCCCTGGCCTCGGTGATGGATGCCGCAGCGGTTCTGGATGTCGCCTCGGCCTTTGCCGAACTGGCGGACCAAAACCGCATGGTGCGGCCAAATATCAGTGACATGCCAAGTTTCAATATTCAGGGCGGTCGCCATCCGGTGGTCGAAGCGGCGCTGGCTTTGGACCGCGAAGCGCCGTTCGTCGCCAATGATTGCGACCTGACATCGGCGGACCCCGACAGGGGCAAGCTGTGGCTGGTAACCGGCCCCAATATGGCGGGCAAATCGACTTTTTTGCGCCAGAACGCCCTTATCGCCATTTTGGCACAGACCGGCTCGTTCGTGCCCGCCGCCAAGGCCGAAATCGGCATAGTCGACCGGTTGTTCAGCCGCATCGGTGCGTCGGACGATCTTGCCGGTGGTCGTTCGACCTTCATGGTCGAGATGGTCGAAACTGCGGCAATCCTCAATCAGGCGGGTCCTCGCGCTCTGGTCATTCTCGATGAAATCGGTCGTGGCACCGCGACTTTTGATGGCCTGGCGATTGCCTGGGCGGCATTGGAGCATCTGCACGAGAAAAACCGCTGCCGTACTCTTTTTGCCACCCACTTTCATGAATTGACCGCTTTGACGGCGAAACTTGATCACCTCGGAAACGTCACCATGGCAGTGCGGGAATGGCAAAGCGATGTGGTGTTTCTTCATGAAGTCATCCCCGGCGCCGCAGACCGCTCCTACGGGGTGCAGGTGGCCAAACTCGCCGGCATGCCGCCTGCGGTGGTAGCGCGCGCCGGCGAAGTGCTGGCCGCACTGGAGTCCGGAGATGAGGGACGGAAGACCAAAACGCTTGTGGATGACCTGCCGTTGTTCTCCCTGGCGCCCCGGACCTCATCCTCGCAGAAAGCCAAAGATGATCTAAAACCATTGATGACCCACCTAGCGGCAATCCTTCCGGATGAGCTGTCCCCCAGGGAGGCGCTTGAGGTGCTTTACGAGTTAAAGAAACTGGCAGCCCGAGACGATACCTGAACAGTGCCGTTTGAATGAAGGCAGGAAAGGCTCTATTGCAGGCGCGGGCCTGGCTCCGGGAAAACCGATGTTAAAAACGCCATCGCAGAACAAGTCGCTTGTGGACCTGCCGGAGTTGCGCGCGGCATTGGCCGCGTTGGCCTCGGCCCACGGTCACAAACCGGATCATTTGCGGGCTCAGACGCTCAAACACCTCAAGGCCGTGGTTGCAGCGGCACATGGTTCAGCGGAGCGGAACCTTTTCGAGCATGGCAGTGGTACGCGCTGCGCTTCGGAGTTGTCCGCGTTCATGGATGATCTGCTGCGCGCCACTTACGATTTTATCGTCCACAATATTTATCGCGCCTCGAATCCAACGGATTCAGAACGGGTTTCGATTATCGCCGTTGGCGGTTACGGGCGGGCGACCCTGGCGCCATATTCGGATATCGACCTATTGTTTCTTCACCCCTACAAGCTAACCGCCTGGGGGGAGAGCGTGATCGAATACATGCTCTATCTGTTGTGGGATTTAGGCTTCAAAGTCGGCTATGCCACGCGCAATATCGACCATTCGATACGCCTTGCCCGCAGCGATACGACCGTTCGGACCGCACTTCTGGAAGCGCGGTTTCTGTGGGGCGATGAAAAGTTGTTCGACGAGTTGTCTGCCCGTTTTCGCACCCAGATCGTCGCCAAAACCGCCAAGGCATATGTTGAGGACAAATTGGCCGAGCGCGACGCCCGCCACGCCCGCGCCGGCTCGTCGCGTTATCTGGTCGAACCCAATATCAAGGCGGGCAAGGGCGCGCTGCGTGATCTGCAAACTCTCTTTTGGATCGGCAAATATATTTATCAAACCAATACGTTGAACGATCTTGTCGACAGGAAGATGTTTTCAAAATCGGAATTGAAAAAGTTTCGTAAAGCCGGTGATTTTTTATGGGCGGTAAGGTGCCACCTGCATTTCGTCGCCCAGAGGGCCGAGGAACGCCTGACTTTCGACCGTCAGCCTGAAATCGCCCGGCGCCTGGGTTATGCAGACCGGCCTGGTCAAGCCGTGGTCGAACGGTTCATGAAGCACTATTTCCTCACGGCAAAAACTGTTGGCGATCTCACACGGATTTTCTGCGCCGTCCTGGAAGAAAGAGAGCTGAAACAACAACCGGTCCTGAGCCGCATGTTCGGTCATATCGGTCACAGAAACCACCAGTCCCTCGACGCCGGTTTCCGCATAGATTACGGACGGTTGACGGTCACCGGCGATGAAGTCTTCGCCGACGATCCGGTCAATCTGATCCGCATATTCCATATCGCCCAGACCCGTGAGCTGCCGCTACATCCCGTGGCGGTGCAACTCATGGTCCGGTCGCTGAAACTCATTGATCGGAAATTGCGCCAGGGCAGGCACGCCAACCGGCTTTTCCTCGACATCATCACCTCGCACGCCAATCCCGAGTTAACCTTGCGGGCCATGAATGAGGCTGGTGTTCTGGGCCGGTTCGTGCCCGATTTTGGCCGCATCGTCTGCATGATGCAGTTTTCCATGTATCACCACTTCACTGTCGATGAACATCTGCTGCGGACCATCGGCCTCCTTTCGCGCATCGAGCATGGCGAACTGGGTGAGGATCATCCCTTAAGCCATAAGATCATGCCCGGGATCGAAAGTCGCCGGGCGCTTTATGTTGCCGCCCTGGTGCACGATATCGCCAAGGGCCGGCCCGAGGATCACTCCATCGCCGGCGCCCGTATCGCCGGCCGTCTGGGTCCAAGGTTTGGCCTTACGCCGGCGGAGACCGAAACCGCCTCCTGGCTGGTCCGGCATCATTTGCTGATGAGCGATATCGCCCAGCGTCGCGATCTTTCCGACCCCAAAACCATTCAGGATTTTGCCGACGTGGTTCAGAGCCATGAGCGGCTGGAGCTTTTGCTGCTGCTTACCGTCGCCGATATTCGCGCCGTTGGGCCGGGGGTATGGAATGGCTGGAAGGGCGAGTTGCTGCGCACGCTTTATTACGAAACCGAACCCGTTCTTGCCGGAGGACATTCGGTTCAAGGTCGCGCCGACCGGGCGTCCAAAGCCAGAGAAGTGTTCAAGGCCGCGATGCCGGAATGGCCGCCTGAGGAGCGCGACGCTCATGCAAAAAGATTTGCCGACCCCTACTGGCTCAATACAAATGTCGAATTACAGCTGAGCCATGCGCGTATGTTGCGCGAGGCCTTCCAAAGTCATCTGGACTTTCATTTCACCTCCGAAACGGATGCATTCAAAGGCTCAACCGGGATTATTGTCTTTACCGCTGACCACCCACATTTATTGGAGCGTCTGGCGGGGGCCTGCGCGCTTTCCGGCGCCAATATCGTTGGGGCTCAGATCTATACAACCACTGACGGCATGGCGCTTGATACGATTACGATCGCGCGCGATTTCGAAAACGACGAGGACGAATTGAGGCGGGCGGCGCAGATCGGCCGCACACTTGAGCGGGCCCTACGCGGCAAGCTCCGCAT
>QILX01000228.1 GCA_003232175.1 Hyphomicrobiales bacterium
TGAAGAATGTTCTGGGTTTCAGCAACATCCGGGTCGCCTATACTGCGGGGGAAGCCATCGGGCCCGAGCTCTTCAGCTTTTACCGGTCACTTGGCATCAATCTCAAGCAGCTTTATGGGCAGACCGAGGCGTTCCTTTATGTCACCGTGCAGCCTGACGGGCAGGTCAGGCCGGAAACCGTCGGACCGGCGGCGCCAAATACCCAGGTGCGCATAGCGCCAAACGGCGAAGTTCAGTTTCGCAGTCCGGGTCAGTTTGTTGGCTACTACAAAGATCCGGACAAAACCGCCGAGACAGTGACAGAAGACGGATTTGTGAAAACCGGCGATGCGGGTTTTTTCGACAATGACGGGCATTTGAAAATCATCGACCGGGCCAAAGATGTCGGCAAACTCGTCGACGGGACATTGTTTGCGCCCAAATACCTGGAAAACAAACTCAAATTCGCCCCGAACATCCTTGAAGCCGTGGCCCTGGGCGATGGCAAGCCATATGCCGCCGCCCTGATCAATATCGACCTGACTGCCGTGAGCAACTGGGCCGAGCGCAATAATGTCTCATACGGGTCATATCAGGAGCTGGCGGCCCACGCCCAGGTTTACGAAATGATCGCTGCCGATATCGACAAGATGAATGCCAGCCTGGCGGAGGATCCCAATCTTGCCGGCAGTCAGATTCAGCGGTTCCTGATCCTCCACAAGGAACTTGACCCCGACGATGGCGAGCTGACCAGAACCCGCAAAGTCCGACGCAATGTTATCGCTGAAAAATACGGTCCGTTGCTGAACGCGCTGTTCGACGGCTCAAAATCCGTCCACATCGACACCGAGGTGACCTTCGAGGACGGGCGCAAGGGCCGGATATCCGCCGATCTGGAAATCCGCGATATCACCCCTCGCCCGGTTCGCCGGACCCTGAGCGAGGCGGCGGAATGACGGCGGACATATTGCTCAATATCGAAAATGTTTCGCTGAACTTCGGCGCCGTCAAGGCCATCGAGGATGTGACATCCGCAAAGGCGAAGTGCGCGCCATTATCGGCCCCAATGGTGCCGGCAAAACTTCGATGCTCAATGTTATCAACGGGTTTTACCATCCGCAGACGGGGAAGATTACCTACAAAGGCAAAAGTCGGTCGGCCATGAGCCCCAACGAGGCGGCAAACTCCGGCATTGCCCGGACGTTTCAGAACGTTGCCCTCTTCCACGGCATGTCGACCCTGGACAACATTATGGTCGGCCGGAACCTGAAAATGCGTCGTGGGTTTTTCTGGCAGGCGCTTTATCACGGGCCGGCCAGGACCGAAGAGCTGGAAAACCGGGAGTTCATCGAACACATCATCACCTTCCTTGAAATTGAGGCCATTCGCCGTACCCCGGTGTCGCGTCTGCCTTACGGGTTGCAAAAACGTGTCGAGCTTGGCCGGGCCCTGGCAATGCAGCCTGATCTGCTGTTGCTCGACGAGCCGATGGCGGGCATGAACCTGGAGGAAAAAGGCGATATGTCGCGGTACATACTTGACGTCAACGAACATTTCGGCACCACAATTGCGCTGATCGAACATGATATGGGCGTAGTCATGGATCTGTCCGATCGGGTCGTTGTGCTGGACTATGGCCACAAAATTGCCGATGGCACGCCAGGTGAGGTTCAGAAAAACCAAGCGGTCATCGACGCCTATCTGGGAGTGGCGCACTGATGGGTGAATTTGCCTACATGGTTCTGATCGACCCGTTTGTGCAGATGTTCGAGCTGCCGGACTTTTTTGTTCAGGTCATTTGGGAGGGCTTTGTCGGCGGTGTGCTCTATTCGCTGATCGCCCTCGGATTTGTGCTTATTTTCAAGGCCTCCGGGGTGTTCAATTTCGCTCAAGGCATCATGGTTGTGTTTGCCGCCCTCACATTGGTGGGTCTGAACGCCATGGGGGTCCAGGCTCATCTGGCGCTGGTTCTGACCGTTGTGGTGATGCTGGTATTGGCGTTTTCGGTTGAACGACTGGTCTTGCGCCCGCTGGTCAATCAGCCCGACATCATCTTGTTCATGGCAACGATCGGGCTGACCTATTTTCTCATCGGTTTTGGTGAACTGTTGTTTGGCGGCGAGCCCAAAATCATGATTTCCGACCAATTGGGTCTGCCAAGCGGCGCGGTGGATTTTGACATTCTCGGAGGCCTGGTATCGCTGCAAAAAATCGATATCGCCGCAATATTCATCGCCGGCGCCATGGTGGCGGTCCTTGCGGTCTTCTTTGACAAAACCCGCATCGGTCGGGCGCTCAGGGCGGTTGCCGACGACCATCAGGCGGCCCTGTCGGTGGGCATTTCGCTGTCGACCATATGGGTGGTGGTGTGGTTCACCGCAGGAATTGTGGCGCTGACCACCGGCATAATGTGGGGGGCAAGATCGGATGTGAGTTTTGCCTTGCAGATTGTCGCCTTCAAAGCTCTGCCGGTCCTCATTCTGGGTGGTTTTACGTCAATTCCCGGCGCAATTGTCGGGGGACTGATCATCGGCATCGGCGAAAAAATCGGCGAGGTCTACTGGGGACCTCTGGTCGGCGGCTCCATCGAAAGCTGGCTGGCCTATTTCATCGCCCTGATATTTCTGATGTTCCGGCCCCAGGGCCTGTTCGGCGAAAAAATCATCGAGCGGGTATAGGTCCATGTTTTACCGCGAAGTCGGACAATTCAAGACAAACTATCGCGCCGATCAGTCGATCTTCCCAATCCGCCAAGACCGAATTGCAATTGGCGCCCTGCTGATCGCAGCCTTTATCGTTGCACCGCTGATCATGAACGATTTCTGGCTGAACTCAATCATGATCCCGTTTCTGATCTTTGCGCTCGCGGCCATCGGGTTGAATATCCTCACCGGATATTGCGGCCAGATATCCCTTGGAACTGGTGGGTTCATGGGCGTCGGAGCCTATGCCTGCTACAAGCTGACGACGATTTTCCCTGATACGAATATTATTCTGCTGATCCTGATATCGGGCATCTTCTCCGCCGGGATCGGTGTGATTTTCGGTATCCCAAGCCTGCGCATCAAGGGATTTTATCTGGCGGTGGCAACACTCGCCTCGCAGTTTTTTCTCGAATGGGCCTTTGGACGCATCGCCTGGCTTTACAACTACAATGACAGCGGCGCCATTGAAGTGCCGACCCGGAAAATCCTCGAATTTGCCGTCACCGGTCCTACGGCAAGCCCTGTGGTCCGCTACCTGGTGGTGCTGTCCATAGTGGTCTTTTTAACCTGGATTGCCTCCAACCTGGTGCGTGGCCGCATCGGGCGCATGTGGATGGCGGTGCGCGACCATGATATCGCCGCCGAGTTGATGGGCGTCCACCTGTTGCGCACCAAGCTGATGGCTTTTGCAGTGTCGTCTTATTATTGCGGTGTCGCCGGCGCTTTGATGGTGTTTTTGTGGCTTGGCGCGGCAGAGGTCGAAAGTTTCGACATCAACCAGTCATTCCTTATCCTTTTCATGGTGGTGATCGGCGGATTGGGCTCTTTGGTGGGCGCATTCATCGGTGCGGCCTTTATCTGGATATTGCCGATATTCTTGCGCGCCGCGCCAGGTGTGTTCGGATTTGAAATTGGCGCCGCGACGGTGGAGCATCTTAATTTTATTGTTGTCGGCGCCCTGATCATCATCTTCCTGATTGCCGAGCCCAACGGTCTGGCGCGATTGTGGCAGACGGCAAAGCAGAAATTGCGGGTTTGGCCGTTCCCCTACTAGAGGGTGCCAATCCATCGAGGTTGCTATAGGCTGAGCCGATAAAATTGGGCCGGATCAACGGCCGAATATGAGGAACACCCGAGCGGTTTGCTTCGGGTAAAATGTAACGGGAGGAATAAAAACATGAATTCCAGATTGTTAGCAGCGGCATTTGTCGCCACGTTTAGCGCCGGGCTGGCGGCTGAAACCGCCGTGGCCCAAGAGGGCATCTATGTCCCCTTGCTGACCTACCGCACCGGCGCCTTTGCCGGCTCCGGTATCCCCGTCGCCAACGGCATGGCCGATTATCTGAACATGCTCAACGAGCGCGACGGCGGCATTGGTGGCGTCAAGCTGATCGTTGAGGAATGCGAAACCGGCTACAAGGCCCAGCAAGGTGTCGAGTGTTATGAATCGACCAAATCCAAAGCGGTGATCTACAACCCCTATTCGACCGGCATAACCCTGCAGCTGATCCCCAAGGCACCGGTGGACAAGATTCCTGTACTGTCCATGGGTTACGGTCTGTCAGCCGCCGCTGATGGCGAAAAATTCCCCTGGACCTTCAATATTCCAGCGACCTATTGGGACCAGGCCTCAGCCATCATCAAATATATCGCTGGCCGTGAAGGCGGTGAGGGTAATCTCAAAGGCAAGAAAATCGGCTTCATCTATCTTGATGCCGGCTATGGCCGCGAACCGATCCCGGTGTTCAAGGCACTGGCTGAAACCTTCGGTTACGAGCTGGTCTTGGTGCCGGTTGCCGGCAAGGATATGCAGAACCAGGGATCACAATGGCTCAACATCCGCCGCGAAAAACCCGACTGGATGATCATGTGGGGCTGGGGGGCGATCATGTGGGGCTGGGGGGCGATGAACCCCACCGCAATCAAGGAAGCCGCCAAGATCCGCTTTCCGATGGACAAATTCATCGGCGTCTGGTGGTCGGGCGGCGATGACGATGCCCGTCCCGCCGGCGATGACGCCATCGGCTATCGGTCGGTTAATTTCCACGCCACCGGCGCCAACTTCCCGGCCATGCAGGACATCCTCAAATATGTCGTCACCCCGGGCAAGAGCCAGGTTACCGATGCCTCCAAGGTTGGCGAGAACCTTTACAACCGCGGGGTGATGAATTCGGTGATGATCGCCGAGGCGATCCGCAACGCTCAGATGATCTCCGGCAACAAAATGGTCACCGGTGCCGATGTCCGAGACGGACTGGAAGCCATCGACCTTACCGAAGCCAGGCTCAAGGAGCTGGGCCTGGAAGGCTTCACCATCCCGATGAAGGTCA
>QILX01000028.1 GCA_003232175.1 Hyphomicrobiales bacterium
GCCTATTACGAGCCCAACTCGTTTGAGGGCGCGGTCGAGGACAATTCCCGGGCCGAACCGCCGCTGGCAATCCCTGCGGATGCCGCGGATCGCTACAATCACCGCGACGGCAATGACGACTACCGCCAGGTGACATCGCTTTTCAATCTTTTCAGCGATGAACAGAAACAAAGATTGTTTTCCAACATTGCCGAAGCCATGGCAGGCGTGCCATTGTATATCGTTCAACGCCAGCTAGGGCATTTCATGCGAGTAGATCCGGCCTACGGCCAGGGCGTCGCCAAGGCGCTGGGGGTCGAGGTCGACTTAGAAGCCGCCGAGTAATAACGGCGATATTGGGGGAATCGCCAATTGTTATGGCGCGTTCCGAACTTCAGGAGGCGGCCGCGAGGCCGCCTCTTTTTTATACGCTGGAGCCATTTGGACCACTGATGTAGAGTTGAACGGTCGGCACTTTTGAAGAAGCGGAATTGCCCATGCCCCCGATCAAAACCACCACCGCATTTTGTTACCTCTCTGCCATGGCCGCTGTTTTTATGATGACCGTTGCGACGGCTCAGGAGCGTCGGCTGCAGCTCTTTGAAGGCACAGACATACCCGGGTTCGACTATGAGACCAGCGGTGACGTTTCGCTTGAGCAATGCCGCGCCGACTGTCTTGAGGATCAGGGCTGCAAAGCCTTTACCTTCAACACGGTCGCCAGGGTCTGTTTTAAAAAGAATGACACCGGCAACCTGTCCGTTTTCGCCGGCGCGGTATCGGGCCGCATCATCAACGTCGCAGTGGCGCCCAAACCCGCCCCGGATCTTGATTTGAGCTTTCTGCCATCCGGTATGACCAGGCAGGCGAAACGCTATGCTCGCAATATCGGAAAAATCGAAAATCCGAACACAAAAAGTGAATTATTAGGCATCGGTGAAGGGGCACTGAAATCGGGCAAGTACCGCATTGCTCGCGATGCCTATGCCGCGGCTCTGGCCAAGGACCCTAATATCAGCTCCGCCTGGGCAAATCTGGCCGGGGCTTTGCTGAGTATTGACGCCAACGACTACAACGAGCGCATTGACCTTCCCGATGAGGCAACTTCAGCCCTCATCAACGGACTTGCCCTGACAAAATGGACCGCCGACCGCGCCTCCGCCCTCAGACTTTTGTCCACCGCTCTGGAACGCCGCCAGCTTTGGCGAGCCGCAATCGGGGCCCTTACCGCCAGCCTTGAAGCTGAAGACAACGATAAGGCCAGCGCCAGACTGGCGCGTTTGCGCACCGCCCATGGCTTCCGCATGATCGACTATTCGATTGACTCCGATGCGGCCAGTCCGCGCGCCTGTATCGAGTTTTCCGAAG
Source organism: Hyphomicrobiales bacterium (assembly GCA_003232175.1). Taxonomy (GTDB): domain Bacteria; phylum Pseudomonadota; class Alphaproteobacteria; order Rhizobiales; family SZUA-8; genus SZUA-8. The sequence continues at coordinate 1,348 of QILX01000028.1, forward strand.
AGCTGGTGGCCAGGGGAACTGATTTTGCAGACTATGTCACCCTTGACGGCTCAACCCCGCCGGCGGTTACCCGCGAAGGGCGGCAAATCTGCCTTGATGGTCTTGCCCACGGCACTCGCTATCGCCTGACGTTGCGTAAAGGGCTGCCCTCGCAGATCGGCGAGGTCCTCGAAAAGGCGGTTGAGCTGACGATCTATGTGCGTGACCGCGCGCCCGCCATCCGTTTTACCGGTTCAAATTATGTTTTGCCCAGAACCGGGGCCAAAGGCATCCCCCTCGTCACCATCAATACCGATTTGGTCAAAATCAGAATAACGAAAATCGGCGAACGCGCCCTTGCCGGGACCTTGCGTAATGGCCGTTTCCTGCGCCAGCTCAACACATACCGCGCCAGCGAGATCGCCAGTGACAGCGGCAGCGAGGTCTGGCAGGGCGAGATGCCGGTGAAGTCGAAGCTCAATGCCGAGGTGGTCACGGCATTTCCCGTCGACGAAGTGCTGAAAGACCCCCAACCCGGTGTCTATATCATGACGGCGCGGCCGGATAAGGGTGCCCCCGACGACTGGGACGAGCAGGCCACGCAATGGTTTGTCGTCAGCGATATCGGTTTGGCGAGCCTGGCTGCCGAAGACGGTGTGCATGTCTTTGCCCGCTCATTAACAACGGCGGACCCCATGGCGGCGGTCCGGTTCAGCCTTATCGCGCGTAACAACGACGTTCTGGGAACCGGGATCAGCGATGCCTCGGGCCATGTTCGCTTCGAACCGGGCCTGGCGCGCGGCAAAGGCGGGCTGGAACCGGCACTGATCGTTGCCTCCCTGGATCAAAACGGTAGTACCGATTTTGCATTTCTCGATCTGACCGACCCGGCATTTGATCTCGCCGATCGCGGCGTTGCCGGGAGACCGGCCCCCGGCCCCCTCCTCGATGTATTCATGGTACCTGAACGCGGGGTTTACCGACCCGGCGAAAGCGTGAGGCTTCTGGCGCTGCTGCGCGACGATATGGCGATGGCGGTGTCCGGTGTTCCTTTGACTTTTGTCGTGATCCGTCCAGATGGTGTGGAATATGCGCGCCGGCGCGTCGGCAGCGCTGGTCTGGGTGGCCATCAATACGATATCGACCTGAGCGAAGACGTAACCACCGGCACCTGGACAGTTCGAGCCTATGCCGATCCCAAGGCGGCATCCCTTGCCGAGGTCAAATTTCTCGTCGAGGATTTTGTGCCCGAGCGGCTTGAATTCACTATTCAGAGCCCAACCCGTCTAGCCACCGAGGGCGGTGACATCGGCCTGGCCATCGAGGGTCGCTACCTCTTTGGCGCCCCCGCCGCCGATCTCAGGCTTGAAGGCGAAATCAGTATTGCCGCCGCCACCGATACCCCAGAAGGTTATGCTGGATACAGCTTCGGCCTTGCCGACGAGGTGGTCAGCGCCACCCGTATACCGCTTGAAGACCTCGTCGCCACCGATGACAGCGGCAGGGCTCAAATCGTCGCTGTTGTGCCGCCTCTGCCGGAGACCACGGGCCGCCTGACGGCGCAAATCCAACTGGCTCTGGCCGAGCCCGGCGGGCGGGCGGTCACCCGACGGATATCCGTCCCCGTCGCCAGCTCCGGGCCGCTCATCGGCATAAAGCCGGAATTTTCCGACAATCAGATTTCCGAGGGGTCCGTTGCCGGCTTCAATATCAAGGTTCTGGGAACCGATGGCGCACCCTTTGCCCTGGGCGGAGCCTCCTGGCAGCTTGTCAGACTTGATCGCCGCTATCAGTGGTATCGGCTTGACGGGCGTTGGGCCTATGAGCCGGTAACCCGGACGACCTGGGGACTGCCGAGGTTGCGCGGATCTCCACCAAAGTCGATTTAGGCCGTTATCGACTGGAAGTTACTGGCGATGGCGACAATGGGCCGGTTACAAGTCTTGAATTTGACGCCGGCTGGTATGCCGCCGACGCCTCCACGCAAACCCCGGACATACTGGATGTGTCCCTGGATAAATCCACCTACCGCCCCGGCGAAACCGCGCGGCTGCACCTCGCGGCGCGATATGCCGGCAAAGCGCTGATCACCGTTACTGCTGGTGGTTTGATTGAAATGAAAACCGTGGATGTACCCGCCAGCGGAACCACCATTGACCTGCAGGTCGGCGAGAGCTGGGGCGCTGGCGCTTATGTCACCGCTTCGCTCTATCGTCCAATGAATGTCGCCGCGGCGCGCAACCCGGCACGAAGCCTGGGGTTAAGCTGGCTGGCCGTCGACAACAGCGACCGCACGCTGGGAGTGAGCTTCAAGACCCCAGATATCGCAACGCCGGGGACCGAACTGGTATTGCCGGTAACCGTCACCGGGTTGGAAGCGGGGCAGGCGGCACGGGTCACGGTTGCCGCGGACCAGCCGCCAGACCCGTCGGACTGGTACTTTGGCCAGCGGCGGCTGGCGGCTGAAATGCGCGACCTATATGGACGGCTTATCAACGGGCTGGAGGGGTCGCGCGGCACGTTGCGTTCGGGTGGCGACGGCCCCGGGCTGTCGATCAACGGTGCGCCGGAAACCGAACAACCTGTCTCGCTGTTCTCCGGCATTGTCACGGTTGATGCTGACGGAAAAGCTGAGATCAGTTTCGATCTGCCGCCATTCAACGGCACCTTGCGCCTCATGGCCATGGCCTGGTCGGCGAACGCCGTGGGGCAGGGGACCGCCGATCTTATTGTTCGCGATCCCGTTGTTCTGACCTCCAGCCTGCCGCGCTTCCTGGCGCCGGGCGACAGCTCGCGCCTGCGGCTGGATATCACCAATCTTGACGGGCCGGCGGGCGGCTGGTCGCTTGAGGTCAGGACTGCCGGGCCGGTTGCCGCCGGGGACGATGGACAGAACAATTTCAGCCTTGGTGCGGGCGATCGCTACGCCACCGAGATCCCGATCACAGCGACCGGAGCTGGAGACGGCATTGTCACCGTCAGTCTGATCCATGATGACGGAATGGAAATCACACGGTCCTGGGACCTGCCGGTCCGCGCCGCCCAGCCGCCTGTGACACGGCGGAATTTGCAGACCCTGGCCGGCAGAGAAGACGGCAAAGGCGGCAGGTTGATCCTGACCAGTGATCTGGCGGCTGAATTTGTGCCCGGCACCTCGCGGATATCCCTGACGGTCAGCCGAGGTCTCTTCGCTGATCTGCCCGGGTTGCTGACCTCCCTGGACCGCTATCCATACGGGTGCGCTGAACAGACCACCAGCCGGGCCCTGCCGCTGCTTTACGCCAACCAGGTGGCGCGGGAGGCTGGCCTTGGGGATGATGACGAATTGCGCCAGCGCATCGAAGATGCCATTGCCCGGGTTCTGCTTTATCAGGGCTCCAATGGCAGTTTCGGTCTGTGGGGGCCGGGCGGCAACGACCTTTGGCTTGATGCCTATGTCACCGATTTTCTCGGGCGCGCCAGAGCGCAAGGGTACAAGGTGCCCGGCATTGCTTTTGCCCAAGCGCTCGACAGGCTGGAAAACGGCATTTCCTATATCAACGACATCGATGGCGGCCAGAACATCGCCTACGCGTTATATGTTCTGGCCCGCAATGCCAGGGCATCGATTGGCGATTTGCGCTACTATGTCGATTCAAGGCTGGAGGAATTCAAAACGCCCCTGGCCAAGGCTCAGCTCGGCGGCGCTCTGGCTCAGATGGGGGATAACAAACGCGCCGCCATCGCCCTTCGCGCCGCTTTCACGGCCCTGGTTGAACCGACCGAGCGTTACACCGCCCGCGGCGATTATGGCTCGCGCCTTCGCGATGGCGCCGCCCTTTTAACCATCGCGGCGGAAGCCAAAACCGATTTCGCCATGGCGCCGGTCACCCGTCTTGTCGAAAAGATCAGGGCCGGGGCAACATATACAAGCACTCAGGAAAATGCCTGGCTGCTGCTCGCCGCCTATGGCCTGATGGACGCCGACGATGGTTTAGAGCTGATTGTCGACGGGCTTGATCATCGCGGGCGGCTGGGCCGGGTCTTTACCGGTGAAAGCCTCGCCGATGCGCCTGTGGAAATTGAAAACGCCGACCAAACCGAAGTCCGCACCATTGTCACCGTGACCGGCGTCCCGCTGACCCCGGAGCCGCCACGCAGCAACGGGCTGACCATCACGAGGGACTACTTCACCCTGGACGGCATGCCTGTAGACCTTGCGACCGTGACGCAGAACCAGCGTTTTGCTGTTGTCATTGAAGTGGAGGAAGACAACAACTGGCCCTCACGCCTCATCGTCGCCGACTATCTTCCCGCCGGTTTTGAGATTGAAAATCCGCGACTTGTGGGCGGCGAGGAGGCCGGAGCCTTCAACTGGATTGGCGAAATCTCACAACCCAGCCACACCGAATTCCGTGATGACCGGTTTGTCGCCAGTTTCGAGAAATCCGATGGTGAGGGCTTGTACCGTGTGGCCTATATCGTTCGCGCCGTTTCGCCTGGCGTATTTGCCCTGCCACCAGCCCTTGCCGAAGACATGTACCGCCCCGGTATCGAGGCCCGTACCGCATTGGGCCGTATTGAGGTGGTTGGCGCCAGCTCCAGATGAAACCACATCGCCCGGTGGCAAAATTCAGACAATTGCGCTGGTTATTCCCGGTTTTTTTTGTGGCGCTAGCGGTCATCAGCGTGCGCGCGGTTGACCGCGTTGCCGATCGGCTCTATCCGCCGCCGCTGGATCGTTTGGGCGATCTTTCGACCGAAATCGTTGACCGGAACGGCCAATTGCTGCGCGCATTTGCCAATAGCGAGGGGCGCTGGCGGTTTGCCCTTGATCTGGACCGGCTCGACCCGCGTTTCATCGATCTGCTGCTGGCCTATGAGGATCGCCGGTTCTGGCGTCATGGTGGCTTCGATTTGCCGGCGCTGATACGCAGCGCCGCCCAATATCTGACCCACGATCGCATTGTTTCCGGCGGCTCGACCATCACCATGCAGCTCGCCCGCCTTATCGAACCCCGTCCGCGTAACATACCGGCCAAACTGCGCCAGATCTGGCGTGCCGTGCAGATCGAGCGCCGGATGAGCAAGCGGCAAATTCTTAAATCCTATCTCACCCTTGCGCCTTATGGTGGCAACCTGGAAGGTCTGCGGGCGGCGTCTATGGCCTATTTTGGCCGTGGTGTCGGTCATTTGCCGCCAGCCGAAGCCGCATTACTGGTCGCTTTGCCGCAGTCGCCCGAAGCGCGGCGCCCGGACCGGTTTCCGAAAAATGCCGAACTGGCCCGCAACCGTGTTCTTGCCCGCGCTGTTGGTGCCGGGGTTTTTTCCGCCGCACAAGCCAGAGCCGCCGGCCTTCGCCCGATGACAGCCAAGCGACGGCCATTTCCCTCCCTCGCCGCCCATGAAACCGCCCGGTTGGCGGAAGGGGTTCAAAGCGGGACAAGGCTTGTCACCCACCTTGATGCTGAACTTCAGGGCAAATTGGAAAATCTCGCCCGTCTCCGCGCCGGCGCCCTGGGACCAAAAGCCTCCGTTGCCATCATCGTTGCCGAGCATGGGACCGGGCGCCTGAGGGCTCATGTCGGCTCCCCTGATCTTTTTGAGGCCCGCCGGCAGGGGTCCATCGACATGACACGGGCCATCCGCTCGCCTGGATCGGTTCTCAAACCGTTCATCTACGGGTTGGCCTTCGAAGCCGGTATTGCCCACCCCAATACATTGATCGAGGACCGGCCGACGGACTTTTCCGGTTACGCGCCGCAAAACTTCGATGGCGAATTTCGCGGCACCGTGACCATGGCCGAAGCCCTTTCGCTGTCCCTCAATATTCCAGCGGTCAAGGTGCTTGAATCAGTCGGACCTGTTCGATTTTTATCGAGATTGGCCCGCGCCGGGGCCCGCCCCAGACTGCCCGAAGCCGGTGCGCCCGGCCTTGCCGTGGCCCTTGGCGGAGCGTTTATGCGGCCCTGGCGCGTGGCGGCGAGCCGGTTACGCTCCATGGCGTGGGTGTCAGGTCGGCGGAGCCTGCCACCGGCCCGGTGCTCGGCCCTCTGGCCAGCGGCTATGTTACCGATATTCTGACCAAGACACCGCCGCCCAGTGCCGCTTTGCGCGGCCGTATCGCCTATAAAACCGG
>QILX01000044.1 GCA_003232175.1 Hyphomicrobiales bacterium
CTGTGGCCCAAAGGGCGCGTAGCTCAGTGGGAGAGCACTACGGTGACATCGTAGGGGTCGTTGGTTCAATCCCAACCGCGCCCACCATTTAGCTTGCACCTTGCCACCCACCAACCCAAGGTGCCGGGTCCGGCTTGAAGTTTCACTTCTCACCTCCACCGCTTTATGTTTCAGCTGTACCGGCATGCCAGTGGATAGAGGGGTTGCCTTGGAATTATCAGCGCTTCAGGCAGGCTACATCGCTGCAGCGGCATTGTTAGTCGGCTTCACCAAAACTTCCGTGGGCGGGGTCGGCATTCTTGCCGTTTTGCTAATGGCGCTTGCGGTGCCGGGCAAGGCGTCCCCGGGCGTGCTGCTGCCGATGTTGATCGTCGCTGACATTTTTGCGGTCGTCTACTACCGTCGCCATTGCGACTGGAAGATTTTGGTCAGAATTTTCCCCGCCACCGCGGTTGGCATCGCGGTTGGATATCTGATCGTCGACGCCATCCCGGCGCGGGTGTTCGAGATTGTGATCGGCGGCATCATTCTGGCGATGCTGGTGATGGGGTTGGGTATCGAAAAGTACCGGCCAGCGTTTTCCAGTGGCGGCGTTTGGGCCGGCGCGGTAGGACTGGTTGCCGGCATCGTCACCATGATCGCCAATGCCGCCGGGCCGGTTTTCGGTATCTACCTGCTTCAGCTGGGGCTCAACAAACAAAGTTTTGTCGGCACCAGAAGCTGGCTGTTTTTGGTCATCAATATTTTCAAGGTGCCGTTTTCCGCCTCCCTGGGGTTGATTACGGTGGACTCTTTATTACTCAACCTGATGACTGTGCCGCTTATCTTTCTCGGCGCCTATCTGGGTTTCAGGGTCCTGAAGCTGATAAATCTCGAGCTGTTCAAATGGCTGATCCGCGCGGCGGCGCTGGTCGCGGCGTTTCGGCTTATTTTGTGAAGAAGGCCAGCGGCGAAACGCGCAGCAAATCCCAGGCGACAACATTGACCTGGGATTTCCCTGGAACTTCTACTTTAAATCAAACCGGCATCGGCACACTCATTTGCGCGGTTATACAAGTTTAAGTTGTTTGGCGATATCTGAATATCATTGGACCGAACGGCCCGGATTTGATTGTTCTGGGGGGTGTCCCTTATGTCCAAATTGATTAATCCCCACCGATAGCACCAAATTTATACCAAATTTTTGACGCCTGGTTAATCAATTCCGGCGCATGTAGCAGATGGTGGGAATCTAGAGTGCACGACGTCAAACCCATGCGATATTTCATCATATTCGCAAAAACCAGTTATCGATGTGCACAAGATATGGGGACTTAAATTATGTGGCCATTTTCGAATTCGGAATCCGCAAGCGTTTTGAAATCGCTGATGCAATCTCAAGCTGTAATCGAATTCAAACCGGACGGAACGATATTGACCGCCAATGAGAATTTTCTCAACGCATTGGGGTATTCTCTGGATGAAATCACCGGCCAACATCATTCCATGTTCGTTGATCCGGTCTATGCAAAATCGCCCGACTATAAGCTTTTCTGGGAAAACCTCAGTCAGGGGCATTTTCAGCAGGCCGAGTACAAACGTTTCGCCAAGGGCGGCGGGGAAATCTGGATCCAGGCCAGCTACAATCCGGTCATGGGAGCGGGCGGCAAAGTCGCCAAGATCGTAAAGTTCGCTTCCGACATAACCGCCAGCAAACTGGAAAAGGCGGACTTTCACGGTCAGCTTGAGGCGATCAGCAAGTCGCAGGCAGTGATCGAATTTGAACTCGACGGCACGATCGTCAAGGCCAATGATAACTTTCTTGGCGCCGTTGGTTATGAACTCAGCGAGATTGTCGGCAAACATCATTCGATTTTTATGGCCCCATCAGAACGTGACTGCGCGGACTACAAGACCTTCTGGGACGATATCCGTGCCGGCAAATTCCAGTCCGGCGAATTCAAACGCATTGCCAAAGATGGCAGCGAAATCTGGATTCAGGCCACCTACAATCCAATCGCGGACATGAATGGCAAGCTGTTCAAGGTGGTAAAATACGCCAGTGACATAACGGCGTCAGTCCTCGAGAGCCAGCAGCGCGAGGAAACCACCCGCAATATGGATAGCCAGTTTTCGACCATCACCGAAATCGTCAACCACGCCTCCCAGCAATCGACCACCGCCGCCGAGGCCGCGAGCGAAACGTCAATGAGCGTGCAGACCGTGGCATCGGGAGCCGAAGAGCTGTCGGCGTCCGTGGCCGAGATCAGCCGCCAGGTCAACCAGGCCCTTGAAATCACATCAAGCGCGGTGAATGAAGCTGAACAGACCAGCGGCATTATCGGAAGCCTGGCCAAATCCGTGCACAGTATTTCCGAAGTCGTTGATTTGATCAGCAACATCGCCGAGCAGACCAATCTGCTGGCGCTGAATGCGACGATTGAAGCTGCAAGAGCGGGCGAAAGCGGTAAGGGGTTTGCCGTCGTTGCCAATGAGGTGAAAACTCTCGCCAGCCAGACGGCAAAAGCCACCGAGCAAATCGGAAATCAGATCAGCGATATCCAGTCATCGACAAATTCCGCCGTCGAGGCCGTCCAGACCTTTACCGGGACCATCGGGCAGATCAACGAAATCTCCTCATCGATCGCCAGCGCGGTTGAAGAGCAGACCGCCGTGACCCAGGAGATTTCCGGCTCCATGCAGACCGCGTCCGATCGTGTTGAAATGATCACCAAAAATGTCAATGAAATCGCCGACGCGACCGAACAGATCAAGAAGATCAACGCCGAGACTGCGGAGGTCTGGGACACGGCGCGCGCCATCGGACAGTAGGGTATCCGGCACGGGCCTGGAGCCTCAGAAGCTTGAGCCGAGCAGCGCCTCATCAAGATGAATGTCGTGGACAAAATAGTCCGGCCACATGTCGCGATAAACCGAGATTTCCAGCTGGAGCTTGCCCAGATGGTCCTCCATGCGGGCGCCAGCCAGGTCGGTATCGCCCGCCTCCATCGCCTCCAGCAGCGCCCGGTGCTCCTCGATGACCATCTCCATCCGTCCCTTGATCGGCAGGGTAAGCTGGCGATAGCGGTCGACATGCACTTTGACCTGCTGCACCAGATTCCAAAGGCCGGGGTAGCGCCCGATCCTGGCGATAGCGGCGTGAAATGCTTCATCGGCCCGGTGAAATGCCGCCCTGTCGCCAGCTTCGCAGACCTTGGTCTGATGATCCAGATGCGCGTACATGTCGGCCATCTGTTCCGCCGTTGTGTGCCGGGCAGCGGCACGCACAGTTACACCCTCAAGGGCCCGGCGCGCGACAATAGCCTCGGGCAGGGCGGAAAGCGGAATACGGGCCACAAAGGTACCCGATTTTGGAACAACTTCCACCAGACGCTCCTTGGCCAGGCGTAAAATCGCCTCGCGTACCGGCGTGCGGCTGACCCCCTCGGCCAGCGCCAGATCCTGTTCAGAGATCGGCAGGCCGGGGACAAGCGTCAGCGAAACGATTTCCTGACGTAATTTCTGATGGATGGTGTCGGCGATTGATTTGGCCGATTGATCGGTAAACCTGGCCGCCCCCATGGGCGGAGCATTGGGCGCCCGCCGCCGGCGGCGATTGCTTTGTCGCAGTGGCGCTGCGGGCGCAAGGCTTGTTTTGCT
>QILX01000151.1 GCA_003232175.1 Hyphomicrobiales bacterium
ATCCTCGTCACCTTCGGCCTTGCCATCGTCATCCAGGAAATCGTCAAGAACTGGTTTGGTGCCAACCCCATTCCCCAGCCGCCGCCGCAGGCTCTGCGCGGCGCCGCCGATATCGGCCTGATGTTCGGCTTTGACGCCGGAACGGTGGTCTATCCGTGGTGGCGGATGTTTTACCTGTCGTTTTCGCTTCTCGTCCTTGGGGGGGTATTTGCCTTCCTCCAGTTCACTACCTTCGGCATGGTGGTGCGCGCCGGAATGCAGGACCGCGAGACAGTGGCGCTTCTGGGCATCAACATCCAGCGCCGGTTCACCATCGTTTTTGGCCTGGCGGCAGTGGTCGCGGGGCTGGCGGGGGTCATGTACACCCCCATACTGCCACCGGACTACACCATCGGCATGGACTTCTTGGTGTTGAGTTTTGTCGTCGTTGTTGTCGGCGGCATGGGCTCGTTGCCCGGCGCGGTGGCGGCGGGCTTTCTGCTCGGTATATTGCAATCATTCGCTTCAATGAATGAGGTCAAGGCCATATTTCCCGGTATTGATCAGATCATCATCTACCTTGTCGCAGTGATCATCTTGCTGGTACGTCCACGCGGCTTGTTCGGCCGCCGCGGACAGATGGAGACTTGAAGCCATGGCCCAGCACAAAACATTGACCCCGAAAAAGTCCACCCCCGGCGGCGATCTGGCCATGTTCGCCGTGTTCACCTTAGCGGTATTGTCCATGCCGATCTGGCTGGACCCCATCGGCGCCGCTTACCCGGATCTTTTGCAGAAATTTGCCATTTTCGGCATCTTCGCCACTGGTTTCAATATCCTGTTCGGCTTGACCGGTTATCTGTCATTCGGCCATGCAGTCTTCCTGGGCGTGGGCTCGTATAGTGCGGTATGGTCGTTCAAGCTTCTGGGCATGAACCCGATCCCGGCCGTGTTCGCTTCGGTGGCCATCGCCGGAGTGTTTGCCCTGGCAATCGGGTTTTTATCCCTGCGGCGTTCGGGCATCTACTTTTCCATTCTCACCCTGGCATTTGCACAAATGTCATACAATCTGGCCTATTCGGTACTGACCCCGATCACCAACGGCGAGACCGGCTTACGTGTCCTGCAGAAAGATCCGCGGATTTTCGACAGCGAAGCCGGATCCACCGGGCCGCTCATCGCCAATATATTCGGCATCAATATCACCGGATACGCGGCATTTTATTTCTGCGCCATATTTCTGATCATCGCCATGTACATATCAATGCGCATTTTCCGCTCACCGTTCGGCATGATGTTAAGGGCAGTGAAATCGAACCAGAACCGCATGAACTACACTGGCCTGAACACCAGGCCCTACACCCTGGCGGCGTTTATCATTTCAGGCATGTATGCCGGGCTCGCCGGCGGCCTGCTCTCAATCACCGATCCCCTCGCCGGCGCTGAGCGCATGCAGTGGACCGCGTCTGGCGAAGTCGTCCTGATGACAATTTTAGGAGGCGCCGGCACTCTTGTTGGGCCGATGCTCGGGGCGGGCGTGCTCAAATATTTTGAGAATATCTTTTCCGCCTTCAATGACCAGAGACTGGCGGAGGTCTTTGATTTTCTGCCAACAGCGTTGCAGGAATTTATGATCTTTATCACCGGCCCCCTGGTCGGTAGCGGTTGGCATCTGACCTTGGGTCTTCTGTTCATGATCATCGTCATTTTCCTGCCCGGCGGTCTGGCCGAAGGCGGTCAGAAAATATTCGGCCTGTTCCGCCGCAAACCTGCCAGCGCAGCGGTCGAAACCTCCCACACCCAAGCGGCGGAATAGGCGGCACCATGGACGACGTCATTCTCCGGGTTGCCGGTATCAACAAGCGTTTTGGCGGCCTCCAGGCCCTGGACGATGTCAATTTGGAAGTCCAGCGCAACAGCGTTCATGCCATTATCGGCCCCAATGGCGCCGGAAAATCGACCCTGCTCAATTGTTTTGTCGGCCGACTTGCGCCGGATTCAGGCACGGTCATGTTCGATGGCACATCGCTTTTGGGGATCAAACCGCACCAGATTAACCAGGCCGGTGTCGCCCGGGTGTTTCAGACACCGGAAATCTTCGAAGACGAGAGCCTGGTCGAAAATGTCATGATCCCGGCCTTCGCCAAGCGGGACGGCGCGTTTTCCCTGTCGTTCTGGTCACGGGTTGACGGGCAGAAGGAAATCCGCGATCAGGCGATGGCGATGCTCGAAGATGTTGGCCTGGCGCAAAAATCCGAACAACACGCCGGCTCGCTTTCCCGTGGCGACAAGCGTCGGCTGGAACTGGCCATGTGCCTGGTCCAGGATCCCAAATTATTGCTGCTGGATGAACCTACCGCCGGCATGAGCCGCGCGGACACCAACACCACCATCGATCTGCTCAAGCGTATCGGTAACGACCGCAACGTCACAAAAATTGTCATTGAACATGACATGCATGTCGTCTTTTCACTGGCCGACAAGATATCCGTATTGGCGCAAGGCACGGTCATTGCCGAAGATGTGCCGGACAAGATCAAAGGAAACCCCAAGGTTCAGGAAGCCTATCTGGGGGGCGCCCATCTATGAGCGAAAGAAGCAAAATCAGCACGGACACCGCTGAGCCGGATCATGTGCCCGGGGTGCCGCCGGCCCAGGGAATAGGCGGTCAGCCGGCGTTTTTTTCCTGCTGGGATATTCACGCTTATTACGGCGAAAGTTATATCGTCCAGGGCGTCAGCTTCGATATTCGCGAAGGCGAGATCCTGGCGCTTCTCGGCCGTAACGGTGCTGGCAAGACCTCGACACTTCGCACCATTGCCCGCACCGAAGACCCTGAACTCAAACACGGTGAAATCTGGCTCGACCACAAGCCGCTGCATCAGATGCCGTCCTACGAGGCCGCTCGCAGCGGCGTGGGTCTGGTGCCCGAGGACCGGCGGATCATTCAAGGCCTCACGGTCGAGGAAAACCTCAAACTGGCACAGATCGTCGAACCTGTCGGCTGGTCGGTTGAACGGCTCTATGAACATTTTCCAAGGCTTGCCGAGCGCCGCAAACAAGACGGCGTGACACTTTCGGGCGGCGAACAGCAGATGCTGGCGCTCGCCCGGGCGCTGGCGCGCGATCTGAAACTATTCCTGCTCGATGAGCCCTTCGAGGGGCTGGCGCCGGTGATTGTCCAGGAGATCGAGCGCATTCTGGAACAGATCAAGGGCCTGGGGATCACCACTATCATTGTCGAACAGAATGTCATCGCCGCCCTTAATCTCGCCGACCGGGCCATCATTCTGGACATGGGCCAGGTGGTCTTTGACGGTACCGCCCAGGAGGTCCTGGACAACAAGGACCTGCGTCACGAATATCTGGCGCTTTAGGTGGTCTTGCCCCCGGACCGCTTCAGATCGCCCAAAACCTCATCGGTGTGCTCGCCCAGCTGCGGGGCGGCCCGGTCATAGACCAGCGGCGTTGCGCTCATCACAATCGGTGTTCTGAGTGATGGTACCGTGCCGCCATCGGCGCTTTGGTGGTCAAGGTCCAACTTCATCTGCCGCGCCTCGGTTTGCGGATCGTTCAGGGCATCGGCGACTGTATTGATCGGCCCGGCGGGTACTTTTTCCGCCCTCAGTGCCGCAAGCAGCGCTTCGCGCGTCCAGCTGC
>QILX01000087.1 GCA_003232175.1 Hyphomicrobiales bacterium
GAGACCAATGATCTGCAGATCGAAATCTGGAACGAAGACACCACCGGATTTCCATTCTCAGGCCAGCCGAAAATGGACCCACGCAGCTCGCCGAGCCTTACCCTTGCGCCGCTTGTGGCCCAGTGGGTCAAGACCAATGGCGCCAAGGGCATGAAGCCGACAGCGGAGTTGCAGCGTCTGATGGACATCATCGACGAAGCCAAGCTTTCGGGGCCCGAAAGGCAGATCGAACTGGCCCAGGAGCTGTTCCGGCTCTGGGCTGACAATGTGCCTCACCCCAACGGTTCAGGGCGTCGTCGTGGTCAATGCCAAGCTGAGAAACGTTGCCGAAGTCGCCGGCAATGACTGGCCGCTGCGGACCCCGGGCAACACCCGGCCCGAGCAGTTCTTCTACACCAACTAGAACCGGTCGGTTCTCATGAAAATGGCCCCCTCCCGGATTGATTTCCGGGAGGGGGATTTGATGCCCCCACCCGATATAGAATCAGCTGCAATGCCGGAAACCTGATGCTTTATTACATCGTCAAGCGGCTGCTCATTCTCCCCTTCCTGCTGTTTGTCTTTTCTGTAATCGCCTTTTTGCTCATTCAGGCGCCGCCTGGAGATTTTGTCACGTCTTACGTTGCCGAACTGGCGGCGTCGGGCTCGTCTATGGACCAGATTCAGATCGAGGCTTTGCGCCAGCTCTACGGCCTGGACCAGCCGGTCTATGTGCAGTATTTCAAATGGATCACCCGGTTGCTGCAGGGCGATCTGGGCATTAGTCTAGACTTCCAGAAACCCATTGCCGACCTCATCGGCCAGCGCCTGCTGCTCACCGTAATTCTTGGCCTGGCGACATTCTTTTTCACCTTCGCCATCGCCCTGCCCATCGGCATCATTTCCGCCACCAGGCAATATTCGTTCTTCGACTATTTTTTCACCGTATTCAATTATATCGGTGTCGCCACCCCGACCTTCATGACCGCCCTGATCCTCATGTGGCTGGCCTTCACCGAGCTCGGCATTACCATCACCGGGCTGTTCTCGCCCGAATATGCCGATCAGCCGTGGAGTTTTGGCCGGGTGGTCGATCTGGGCAAGCATATCTGGCTCCCCATGGTCATTCTGGGGTTGGACGGCACCGCGCGGCTGGCGCGAATACTGCGCGCCAATCTGCTCGATGAGCTCAACAAGCCCTACATGGAAATGGCCCGGGCCAAGGGCCTGTCGGAATGGCGCCTGGTGCTCAAATACCCGGTGCGTTTGGCGATCAACCCGCTGGTCAGCTCGCTTGGCTGGTATCTGCCGCTGATTTTTTCGGGCAGCCTCATCGTCGCCACGGTCTTGAACCTGCCGACCATCGGCCCACTGCTCTTACGCTCGCTGATCGGTCAGGACATGTTTCTCGCCGGCGCTATCGTGCTGTCCTATTTCGGCCTCGCCGTCATCGGCACATTGATCTCCGATATTCTGCTCGCCTGGCTCGATCCACGCATCCGCATGGAAGAGGCGTCCAAATGACCGGGGTCAACTCAATACTGCCCTGGGGGGGCGGACAATGACCGCTGAAACAGCCGTGATCGACACATCCGATGCCGCCGATGCGATCTCGGTGGCGCCGAACTGGAAACTGGTCTGGTGGCGGTTCAAGAAGCACCGTCTGGCCCTGGTCGGCGGCGTCGTGCTGTTTTTCATCATTCTGATTGCCGCCTTCCCGGGGTTTTTCAGCACCCAGAACCCTAGCGAGAGCAACAAAAACGGGTCCTTCATCCCGCCCCAGAGCATCGTTTTGTGGGACAAGGGCCCGGCATTTTACGCCTTTGCTGTAAACGGCGCCCGCAACAAGCGCAGTTTCCGCATGGAGTGGACAATCGACCCCACCAAGAAGGTGCCCTTGCGCCTCTTTGCCACCGGGTATGAATGGAAAGTCTTTGGCCTTTTCAAAACCCGCATTCACTTTTTCGGCGTCGCCAATCCTGAAGCCGGCCAGAAATTTCACCTGCTCGGCACCGACCGGTTGGGGCGGGATCAGTGGTCGCGATTGCTGCACGGCACGCAAGTTTCACTGTCCATCGGGCTACTGGCGGTCTTCATTTCCACCATACTGGGTCTGTTTCTCGGCGGCATTTCAGGGTATTTCGGCGGCATAATCGATATGGCCATTCAACGCCTGATTGAGCTTTTGCAATCAATCCCGCCAATCCCCATCTGGCTGGCGCTTTCTGCCGCGCTGCCGCGAACCTGGTCGGTGGCCACCACCTATCTGGCCATTACCGGTATTCTGGCGCTGATCACCTGGACCGGATTGGCACGGGAGGTGCGGGGCCGGTTTTTAGTGCTGCGCGAAGAGGATTTTGTCGTCGCGGCGAAACTGTCAGGCTGCAGCCAGATGCGTATCGTCTTCCGCCACATGCTCCCCACCATGAGCAGCCACATCATCGCCGCGGTGACCCTGGCCATTCCGGTGATGATCATCAATGAGACGTTTCTGAGTTTCCTCGGGTTGGGATTGCGGCCACCGGCGATCAGCTGGGGGGTATTGCTGCAGGAGGCGCAAAATCTGCAATCGGTGGCACTGGCGCCGTGGCTGCTCCTGCCCGGCGTGGCGGTGATCATCACCGTGCTGGCGCTGAATGTTCTGGGCGACGGCCTGCGCGATGCCGCCGACCCCTACCATTGACCGGCACACGGCCATGACCGAAAAAAACCTCCTGACAGTGAAAAACCTCAAAACGCTTTTTGTCATGGATGAAGGCACATCCACGGCGGTGGATGGCGTCAGTTTCACCGTCGATCAGGGCCAGGTCGTCGGCATTGTCGGCGAAAGCGGCTGCGGCAAAAGCGTCACCATCAAGTCGATTCTGAGGATCATACAAAAGCCCGGGCAAGTCGTTGGCGGCGAGATCCTGTTTCGCCAGGCCGGCGGCAAAAACGGTGCGGACGGCGAGGTTATCGACCTGGCGAAACTGGATGGCCGGGGCAAGGAAATGCGCGCCATTCGCGGCAACCAGATCACCCTCATCCCCCAGGAGCCTATGGCGGCGTTGAGCCCGGTACATACCATCGGCAACCAGTTGATCGAGGCGGTGCGGCTGCATATGGATGTTTCCAAGGTGCAGGCGGCGGAAATCGCTATCAAGCGCATGGCCGAGGTTGGCATGCCCAACCCCGAGGAACGCATGGAGCTGTACTCGTGGGAGCTCAGCGGGGGTTTACGCCAGCGGGTAATGATCGCCATGGCGCTATTATGCAATCCGCGCCTGCTGATCGCCGATGAGCCGACAACCGCCATCGATGTCACCACCCAGGCCCAGGTGCTCAGCCTGCTGCGGGACTTACAGGAAAACCACGATCTGGCGATCATCTTCATCACCCATGATCTCGGCGTTATCGCCCAGGTCGCCGATGATGTCGTGGTCATGTATCTGGGCCGGGTGATGGAATCGGGCCCGGTCGATGATATCTTCCATAACCCCTTGCACCCTTACACCAAGGCCCTGCTCGCCTCCATTCCATCAGTCCACGGCACGACGCGCGGCCCCCTGCCAGCGATCGAGGGCGCCATCCCGCACCCGTTCAACCGCCCGACCGGCTGCCCCTTCCATCCTCGATGCGCCTCCCATATACCCGGAACATGTGACCGGCGGACCCCGGTACTGGTGGCGAAAAACGACCGCCAGTCAGTGAGCTGCTTCCTGCAGAACGACGCGGCGGAGGAAGACTGATGCCGCAGAAGGACAAAACACCGCTTCTGCAGGTCAAGGGGCTGAAGAAATTCTTCCCCATCCGCAA
>QILX01000082.1 GCA_003232175.1 Hyphomicrobiales bacterium
AATCCGCGTGTGCCGACAGGCCTTGAGGCATTGAAGGGACTGGCGAATAAAGCGATCGCTGGAAATCCGGCCTTCAAATACGAGATGATCCGTGTTTTTGCCGATGGTGAATTCGGCATTGCCCACGGCATTTATACTGGATTTGGAAAAACACCTCTTGTTGCATTTGATGTGTTTCGCATTGAGGGTGAAAAAATCGTCGAGCATTGGGACGCCTTGACCCCGGTTGCGGCAAACAACCCGTCTGGCCGGTCGCAAACTGACGGCCCTGTCGAGGTCACCGATCTAGACAAGACCGAGGCCAACAAAGCGCTCGTTGGTAAATTTGTCAGCACCGTTCTTATCAAGGGCGCCTTTGACAAAATGCCTGATTATTTCGATGGCGATTCCTACATCCAGCACAATTCCAACATCGCCGATGGGGTGAGCGGCCTGGGCGCCGGTCTCAAAGCACTGGCTCAGGCCGGCGTGACGATGAAGATCACCAAGATCCACAAGCTCCTGGGCGAAGGAAATTTCGTCCTGGTGATGTCCGAGGGCGAGATCAGCGGCAAGCCAACCGCATTTTACGATCTTTTTCGGGTTCAAAACGGCAAGATCGCCGAACATTGGGACGTGGTCGCGCCAATTCCGCCGGCTGAAGAGGCGGCCAATACCAATGGCGTTTTCTGATACGCAATCCTCAGTTCACCGCAAAACGCCGCTTATAGTCGCCCGGGCTCAAGCCCATCACCTTTTGGAAGACTTTGCGAAAAGCGCTTGCATCCTCATAACCAACCTTCCAGGAAATCTGATTGAACGGCATTGAGGAAAATTCTAGCAGCTCGCGGGCTTTGCCTACCCGCAGCTGCTGCAGATAAGCAGTGGGGTTGCGCCCGGTTGCTTTTCGGAAACGGCGCAGGAACGTCCGTTCGCTCAAATTTGCCATACCGGACATGACCGCCAGAGATGTAGGGCATTCAAAATTTGCCTGCAACCAATGTTGCACCTTTAGAATTGCCTGGTCGCCGTGGTGAAGATGGGGGGCAAATGTGCTGTAGAATTGTTGCTCACGCCCCCTGGGGTCGACCAGAAAATACCGTGCCACCGCCAGCATTACCGATGGTCCGTCGAACCGGTCGATCAATCGCAAACCCAGATCCGCCCACGCCATGACGCCGCCGGCGGTAATGATATCGCCATCTTCGATGATCAGTTTGGCGGTCTGCAGGTCGATATCTGGAAATGCCTCTGAGAACTGTTCTTCCAGGGCCCAGTGGGTGGTCACCGAACGCCCCTGAAACAGTCCGGCCTGCGCCACCACGAAGGCGCCAGCGCAAATCGAGCAGACAATCGCCCCATCCTGGTGCCGTTTTTTTACCCAGGTCAGAATTTTGGGCCCGGTTTGCATGGCTTTGCGGCCTTCAAGGCTTGGCGGCACAATCAAGGCGTCAAGGCGGGACGTACCGCCGCTTGGGGTCACAAATGCCCTTTCGATGCGGCCCGTCCGGCGCGCGACCTGCCAGTGGCTGGTGCGAATCTGGCGGCCCGTTTCCCGCCCGAGTTCGGTACTGAAACGATTTGCTGCGGTGAACAGATCGGTCAGGCCGTGAACCGCGGACGCTTGGGCGCCAGGATAGTTCAGCACACCTATTTCGACCGGGTTTTCCACCTCAGGCATTTGTCAGTTTTGCCCCCTACAATGTCAATTCCGCCTCTATGTGGAGTCACATAAGCAATTTACTTTACCGACTATCGGCGGAACAAGCCGACAAAACCACAGAGGATTGACCGAATGACCAAAAAAGCGCTGATCGTTATCGACATACAGAACGACTATTTCCCCGGTGGCAAATGTACTCTGGAAGGCATTGATGAAGCATCCGCCAATGCCGCGCAGCTAATTTCCGCCGCACGAAATTCCGGTGACCTCGTGGTCCATGTCCGCCACGAATTTCCAACTTCGGACGCGCCTTTTTTCGCCCCCGGAACCACGGGTGCTAAAACTCACAACAACGTAAAAGCAGCCGATGGTGAAGCGGTAATTGTCAAAAATCAGATCAACTGTTTCCTCGATACCGACCTTAAGGATCTTTTAGATCAAAATGATATCTCCCAGGTCGTGATCTGCGGCGCCATGAGCCATATGTGCATCGATGCTGCGACCAGGGCGGCCAAAGATCTGGGCTACGACTGCACGCTGGTCCATGATGCCTGCGCGACCCTGGACCTGGAATTCAATGGCGTTAAGGTGCCGGCACAGTCCGCTCATGCCGCCTATATGGCAGCACTTGGATTTGCCTATGCCGACCTTACGTCGACAAAGGATTATCTTGGCGGCACGGCCTGACCGCGTCGCGCACACGGGATAGACCACGGTCAGGTTCAGGTTAATGTGGTCATCTGGAGGAAAAGGCCTCCGGATGACTACTGCGACCGAAAGACAGAAAAATGCACCATGGGAAATCACCACGGGCTCGTCTGGCCCGGATTAGTTTACCGGAATTTGGCACCTCCGCGGTCGAGCCGGAACTTGACCGAGACAGTTTTGAAAGCCGATATCGGGCCTTCATGACACGCCTTGGTAGGGCAGATGCTGACATTGGCATTGTCTATGCCGACCGCGAACACGGGGCAAATCTGGCATGGCTGAGCGGTTTTGATCCACGATTTGAGGAAGCGCTGCTGATTGCGTCACCGGGCAAAGACCCGATTTTACTGACCGGCCCGGAAAACCAAGGTGTGGCAAAAGCAGCGCCCCTTGATATGGACGTCCGCCTCTACCCGCCTCTGGGACTTTTGGGCCAGGATCGCAGCGACACGCCCGAATTGAACGACATATTGTCCGATGCAGGTATCAAAACGGGCTCTGTGGTTGGTGTTTGCGGCTGGAAATATTATTCACCCCTGGAACATGCCGAATATTGGAACTGGATCGAGATCCCTGCCTATATTGTCGACACTCTGCGCGACCTCGCCGGGCCGAGTGGGAAAATTTATAACGCCGGCGCAATATTCATGAACCCGGAGAACGGTCTGCGCGCTATCAACGGCATCGATGAGTTGGCAAGATTTGAATTTGCCGCCTGTCATACATCTGAAGCCGTCAAGCGGGTGATAAAAACCTGCCGGCCGGAAATGCGGGAATATGAGGCTGCCCGTAGTTTTGAACCTGTTGGAATGCCGCTTTCGTGCCACACAATGTTCTCCACCGGCCCCAGAGCTTGGCATGGTTTGCTCAGTCCGTCATCGCGAAAGATGAAAAAGGGTGATGCGGTCACCGCTGCCTATGGCGTGCAAGGGGCGCTGAATTGCCGGGCTGGCTGGCTGGCGGAAGATGCGTCTGATCTTGCCCCTGGGGTGCAAGATTATATCGCCATTCTGGTTGCACCTTATTTCGAAGCTATAGCCCAATGGCTGCAAACCATCGAGATCGGCATAACCGGGGGTACGCTTGATGCTATCATTCGCCAAAGACTGGGAGACGAGTTTTTTGGCGTAAAACTCAATCCTGGACATCTGATCCACCTCGACGAGTGGATGCATACACCGATTTCCCCAAAAAGTGCCATTAAATTGCGTTCAGGAATGGCGCTGCAGGTCGATGTTATTCCCGGTACCGGCGGACCTTATTTCACCAACATCGAAGATGGAATTGCACTGCTCGACGAAAGGAGCCGGGCGGAATTTTTTGAAAGATACCCAAGCGCGGGCGAGCGGATCCATCAGCGTCGCGCCTTCATGGAAGACGAACTGGGGATTGTCCTGAAACCGGATTGCCTGCCTTTTTCAAATATTTCCGGTTGGCTGCCACCATTCTGGCTGGCTTCCGAACACGCCATGACCATGCGATAGCCCGAAACTTGCCTCGTTAAAACATATCAGTCTGCCGGCCCGGCTACATATTGTGAGGTCTGGTGGCGATGCCATTTGCCTGTTGCAGCTCGCGCACATAGGCAATGATCTTGGTGATATCCTCCCTGGGCACATCCAGGCGCGGCATATTACCGTATCTCCAGTGATGGGCCCGCACACCATTTAACACCGCCCGGAAAAACGCCTCATCGGCATGGTGGCCAGGGTTGTAGATCGTGTGAACGAGGGGTGGGGCTCTATCCGAACCGCCGGCATTTGGCCCATGGCAGACGGCGCAACTGGTGTTGAACAGCGCCTCGCCTTCTAAGCCTACAACGGAAAAATTCGGCACATTGACGTCAACGGTGTTGTCACCGCCATCACCGCCCCCGCCCCCGCTGCGCGAAATCATAATGGCGGCGGCAAGAATAACCATCCCCCCCAACAACAGTGACAAGGCATTCGCTTTCAGTTTTTCGATCATATTCCCAGGCCACTCCAATCGCC
>QILX01000297.1 GCA_003232175.1 Hyphomicrobiales bacterium
TACCCGGTCGGGATTTATCGACAAACGTGTCCTGGCGATAAAAAAACTGCCCGAATTTGACCGGCTTCGCGACGATGCGCGCGATATCAAGAACCACACCCTTGCCCATCTGGACCTTTATCTCGAGCGGTTCGAGGAAAAAGTTCTGGCCCAGGGCGGCCACGTCCACTGGGCCGAGAACGCCGCCGATGCTCGAAAAATAATTACCGACATCGCCCTGGCCGCCGGCGCCAAAACCGTGACCAAGGGCAAATCGATGATCACCGAGGAGATCGCCCTCAATCCTCATATTGAAGCCGCCGGCATCGATGTGGTCGAAACCGATCTGGGCGAATATATCATCCAGCTTCGAGGTGAAGTGCCCAGTCACATCATCGCCCCGGCCGTTCATGTCACCAAGGAACAGATCGAGGCCGATTTCCGCGCTCACCACACCGAGCTGCCCGAGGACCGGAACCTCACCGAGCCCGAAGCCCTGGTCGCCGAAGCCAGAACCATGCTGCGCCAGCGCTATCTTGAAGCCGATATCGGCATTACCGGCGCCAATTTCCTCATCGCTGAAACCGGTACCACGGTGATTGTCACCAATGAGGGCAATGGCGATCTGACCCAGGCCCTGCCGCCGGTGCATATCGTCGTTGCCAGCCTGGAGAAAATCGTCCCCAATCTGGAGGATGTCAGCACGATTTTGCGAATTCTGGCGCGCTCGGCGACGGGTCAGGATATCAGCACCTACACCACGTTCTCGACCGGCCCCAAGCGCGCTCACGACCCCGATGGCCCCGATGAATTTCATGTCGTCCTCCTCGACAATGGTCGCTCGAATGTTCTGGGCGGCCCGCTTCAGGACGCTTTGCGCTGTATCCGTTGCGGTGCCTGCATGAACCATTGCCCGGTCTATCAGACCGTCGGCGGCCATGCTTATGGCTGGGTCTATCCCGGTCCGATCGGGTCGGTCATCGACCCGATTCTGATCGGACTAGAGAAAACCCGACATCTGCCGAATGCCTCGACATTCTGCGGGCGCTGCGAGGAGGTCTGCCCGATGCGCATCCCTCTGCCGAAAATGCTGCGCTACTGGCGCGAGCAGGAATTCGAACGCGGCCTGCAACCGGCGGGACAGCGATTGGGGATCAAATTGTGGGCCTGGGTCGCCCGCCGCCCGCGCATCTATCGTGCGCTCACCGGCCTGGCGATGGGTGTCCTTGGGCGGCTGGGCGCCCGGCGTGGTCGCCTTGGCTATCTGCCACTGGCGGGAGGCTGGACGCTGTATCGCGACCTGCCGGCCCCTGAAGGCGCCACGTTCCACGCAAAATGGAAAGCCCGCCAGAACGGTACGGCATCATGAACACGAACCAGGGGACATCGCGCGCCCGCGCCGCCATTCTGGAGCGCACCCGGGCGAGCTTAGGGGTCCGGCCCGGTGACAAGGCCCGCGCCGCCGTGGTCGATGACCGTCTTGCCAAGCCGGCGCGTAACACCATACCGGACCGCGCGAAGGGAGATTCGGTGCGCCTTCGCAGCCATTTTACCGCCAGGCTGGAAGAGGCCCAGGCCAGCGTCGCCCGAATTCCTTCCCTGTCCGGGCTGCCGCAAGCGGTCACGGGGTTTTTAAAAAATCACAATCTGCCCCAAGCCTTGCGCATGGGCGATGACGAGACCCTGGCGGCTGCGGACTGGAGCAAAACTCCGCATCTGGAGCGTAAATTCGGCCCGGCGGCGGAAACCGACACCGTGGGATTGGCCACGGCTTTTGCCGGCATCGCCGAAACCGGAACCCTCATGCTGACGTCGGGCGCCGCCAATCCGACCACCAATAATTTTCTCCCCGAGACCCATATCGTCGTCGTGCCAGGCTCGCGGATGCTGGGGTCTTATGAAGATGGTTGGGATGCGCTGCGGGCTGGCCGAAGCGAAGGCGAAATGCCGCGCACCGTCAATTATGTATCAGGCCCCTCTCGCACCGGCGACATCGAACAAAAACTGCTTCTGGGCGCCCACGGCCCCCGCCGCCTCCATGTGATCATCGTCGATGATATTTAGGTTCGCCGGATAATTGACGCAGGCCCGGGGAGTTTTTTCGTTAATGAAGTCTCACGCCATCCCGCCCAAGAGTCTTTTCGTTGATTCAAGTCTGCGCCATCCCGCTCCCCCACCCGGCCATCCCCAGGATACAATCTATGGGGTGGCCGGGTGGGGGAGTGGGATGGCACAGACTTACCTGAAATCAACGAAAAACCAGGACACCCATGACCCTGCAAAATCGCGTGACCCCTTTTGGCGACATCATCGCCCATCCCGCGCGCGGGACATATCTTGGCAATCGTGGCGGGCGTTTTCATGACGGGGAAAAAAAACTCCTCAAACGCCATTGGCGATCAAAAGCCTGGCTGATCTGCAGGCTGGAGTTCAAGGGCCGGAGCCGTGAAGTGATGGGTCCGGGTTACACTGAAGTGTTTTTTCTTGACGAAGCCACCGCGCTCGCCGCCGGGCATCGCCCCTGTTTTGAATGCCGCCGCGCCTCGGCAAATGCATTCAAGGCCGCCTGGGTCACCGGTAATGGCTTGAATTCCGCCCCCTCGGCCCCTGAAATGGACACCTACCTGCACGCCGGCCGCGGTGCTGTTGTCGGAACGGATCAACGGGCCTCTCACCAGGCCTCGAAATTGCCAGACGGTGTTTTTATCGCCCATGAAGGCCGCGCCTGGCTTTTACCCCGGCGGGTTATGACAAAAAGCGCCGGTGCGCGGGAGCGGTTTGTGTTTTGACGCCGGCGGCAACAGTCGGCGCCCTGACTGCAGGGTACCGGCCCGATATCCATAAGAGCGCCGAGGGGTTTTAACCGCAGTCCTGCAAACGGCGGCGCTGCCTGGCGCCGGCGCCGAAATTATCGGTCGCCAGCCAGTTGACGAATTTCCGCCGCTGCTCCAGCCATTCGCCATCGAGGATGGAAAACCAGGCGGTATCTCGGTTTTTGCCCTTCATAGGTGAAGCCGACCCGTGTGGCGGCAGACCGGCTGACGGCGTTGGCGGCGTTGCATTTCCATTCCAGGCGCCGGTATCCCAGGTCGGTCATCACATGGTCCATCATCATGAAAATCGCCTCCGTGCCAGCGCGGGTCCGCTGCAGGCATGGCGCCATCCAGATATGGCCGATTTCAACTACACCCATGACCTCGTTGATCCGCATGAAAGCCGCCATGCCGCACGCTTTGCCGGTATCGAGGTCGCGAATGGTAAAAAACAGCGGGTCTTTTGTCGCCTCGCATTCGGTCAGGCGATCGCGTAATTGATCTTCGGTATCAAAGGGGCCGTATGGCAGGAAGGTCCAGCTTTGCTCACCGCCGCTCCCACTCGCCGCGGCAAACAATTCCGCGGTGTGCCGAAAAGGATCGATCGGTTCCAGCCGCCCATACCCGCCATGAAATATCCGGAGTTGCGGTCTTGCCCGGGGGGTAAAGCAGACCGCCCGGTCATCTGGGCTTTGATTTTTGTCCATGGCTGGCGATCTCATTGTTGCACTAATCTGAAACAGGCACATAGGAGTCCAGAACGCCCAGAAATTCCTCGATGGCCTCGCTCAGCGGACCGGTCATATTGATGACGGTGACCGGCGGTTCGGGAATGTCAACAACAGGCGCAGGCTCCAGCGGTCTGGATATCCGCGCCAGCCAACCTTCGTTTGTGGTTTCAAGATCTTGCCGGCGGCGTTTTTGCTCCTTGGTCAGAAAAACCACGTGGACACGCGAATAGCGCCGGCGGAGCTGCGGAATAACGGAGCGCGCCACGATGATCACGACCACCCGGCCGGCGTTTAAATCGTCGAAAATCGACATTGGGATTCCGCTGGAACCGGCGTTGTCCTCCCACGTAAAGGCAAAAGCGCCGGCAGAAACCAGAGCGGAAAATTCGTGCGGTGACAATCCTTTGCAAGGGTCAGGGCTGCCGTTACGGGCCGTTTTCAGGGCTCTGGTGAAAACGATCGCCGGATTTTGCGAATAGACCTGGCGGGCCGATGCAATCAGATCGTCTTTTTTCGCCCCGTCAGGCCCGACAACGGGGACCAATACGCCAGCGCCTTTCAGGCCGGTCTGGGGTACCATGGCGCCGGAACTCATGTGGATTTGACTGCAAAAAACAAGCTGAGTCTTCCCTAGACAATCGCGCTCAAAAAGTAACCGACGCCATAAGCCATGGCGCCCGCGGCAGCGCCAATGCCAAGGGTTTCAAGGCCCGATACCCACCATTTTGCCGTCGACCAGTAGCTTTTCATCGAGCCGATGATGAAGAACACCGCGCCGGTCAAAACGCTGGCCAACATCAGGCTGGCATCGTTTGCGAATATGAAAGGCAACAGCGGAATGCCGCCGCAGATGAAAAACGCCACAAATGTTGCGATCGCGCCGCGAAGCGGCTGGCGCTGCGCCGGCGTTATGCCATGTTCTTCGGTCAGCATGGTTTCCAGCCAGCGGGCTTCGGTGGCGGTGATCACATCGACAACACGTTCAAGTTCCTCGTTTTCAAACCCCTTGGCGGCGAAAATCTGACGGATTTCCTCGCGCTCGCCTTCGGGGTAGGTCCGAATATGGTGCTGTTCGATCTCGCGGATACGGTTTGCATCGTCGATCTCGGCCTTGGTGGCGGAGTAACTGCCCGCCGCCATGGAAAACCCATCAGCAAGCAGATTGGCGGCGCCAAGGATCAGCAGAACCGAAGACGAAAGCTGAGCGCCTTCAACGCCTGCAACCACTGCAAAAGTCGTCACCGCGCCGTCAATACCGCCATAAACCCAGTCGCGCAGATAGGAAATGCGCGGGCCATCGGAAAGCCGCTTGGCGATCTCATGAGGCTCATGGCCATGATCCAGATCTATAGGCGCCACCCGCGTCTTGCCTCCGTATGTGTGCCGACAGACCTATTGCCGGTTAATTTCCCAGATTGCGATTCATGCCTTTTTGGATTGCCGCTCGGCGCTTATAAAGGCCGTTCTTGGCAGGGGCGCAACATGTATCTCTTATCAAAACTGGTCTGGGTGCTGATCAAGCCCTTCAACGTGTTTTTGCTGGCCCTGATTACCGGCGCGGCGCTTAGCGCCTGGGCGCGGGCGGGCCTTCGCCGGGTCGGGCAATGGCTGGTAGGTTTGGCGCTGGCGGTATTTGTGGTCCTCAATCTTGTTCCGCTGGGCTCCTGGGCGGTGGTAAAGCTTGAAATGCGATTTCCCCCGCCTCAATCCCTGCCAGACCGCATCGACGGCATCATTGTGCTGGGCGGGGTGTTTCAGGCTTCTTTGACCCAGGTTCATGGCACGATTTCGCTCAATGCCGCCGCCGACCGGCTGTGGGCGGGGCTGGAGCTGGCGCGGCGATACCCGTTGGCGAAATTTGTATTCACCGGTGGCAATGGCCTGCCTTTGACCGATGTGCCCGGCGAAGCCGAACTGGCGCGGCGCGCCTATCGCGAGGTTGGGCTTGAAGGCCCGCGAATGATATTCGAGACGACAAGCCGGAATACAAGGGAGAACGCCGCGTTCAGCCGGAAACTGGTTCAGCCGCAGGAAACGGAAAACTGGCTGCTGGTGACCTCGGCCGCCCATATGCCGCGCGCGGTCGGCAGTTTCAG
Source organism: Hyphomicrobiales bacterium (assembly GCA_003232175.1). Classification (GTDB taxonomy): domain Bacteria; phylum Pseudomonadota; class Alphaproteobacteria; order Rhizobiales; family SZUA-8; genus SZUA-8. Next base: position 5,620 of record QILX01000297.1, read on the forward strand.
GGCCGTTGACTGGCAGGTCATCCCCTACCCGGTTGACTATACCACCGGCGGCACCACTGACCCCATCGTCGATTTTTCCGGCATACGGCAATTTGGCCGCCTGGGTCAGGCACTGCGGGAAGGGGCCGGCCTGGCTTATTATTATTATCGAGGCTGGACGGAGGAGCTGTTTCCCGCACCGAAAAACCGGTCGACGCCCTAATCTTCGGGATAAAAGCAGGCCACCATTCGACCGGAGGCGATGCCAGCCAATTCTGGCGCCTCCCTGCGGCATCGATCATTGGCTTTGCCGCAGCGCGGTGAAAACGGGCAGGCCCGCGACCGGCGATAAAGCTCCGGTTCAGGTGGTAGAGGCTTGGGTCGCCGCCGGCTTTTCGGGTCCGGTTTGGGCACCGCATCGATGAGGGATTTGGTGTAGGGGTGGGCTGGGCCGGCAAAAACCTGCGCCGTTGGACCACGCTCGACGATGCGACCCAGATAGAGCACCGCAACATGGTCGGTGACATGGCGGACGACATTCAGATCGTGGCTGATGAACAGATAGGTGACGCCTGAGGACTCCTTTAAATCCATCATAAGATTGAGAATTTGCGCCTGGATCGAAACATCAAGGGCGGATACCGCCTCATCGGCAACGATCAGCTCTGGCTCGGTGATCAGGGCCCGGGCGATGGCGATGCGCTGGCGCTGACCGCCGGAAAACTCGTGCGGATAGCGGCTGAGGATGTCCGGCCTCAGACTAACGGAATTGACGACCGCTTCAACTCGCGCCATGCGCTCAGACCGGCTCAGACGCACGCCCAGCCCACGTAAAGGCTCATCGATGATCCGGGCAATCCGGTGACGGGGGTGGACCCATATGGGTCCTGGAATACCATTGCGAGGCGGCGGCGCAAGGTGCGCAGGCGTGCGGGTGAGGCGGAAAACAGGTCTTGGCCATCAATGCTGACAGAACCGGCATCCGGTTTTTCCAGACCAACCACCAGCCTGGCGAAGGTCGATTTTCCCGAACCCGATTCCCCGATCAGACCCATGCTGGTCCCCCGTTCGATGGACAGCGTTACACCGGCAAGAGCCCGTAAAAAGGACGGTCTTTCGAACAATCCGGCGCGCGGCATGGGATAATCGCGCACCAGGTGAACCGCCTCCAGAAGCGGAGGTGCTGTGACAATCGGCGTGCTCATGTCTGCCCCTGTGGCCGGAAACAGGCCACGCTGTGATCCGCCTGCAAGGCGATCTGCGGCGGCTCACTGGACCGGCAGCGTGTTTCGGCCAGGGGGCAGCGTGGCGCAAAGGCGCAGCCAAATTGCAGGGCCTCGCTCGGTGCCGGAACATCACCGGGAATTGCCGCCAGCCGTTCGCGTCCGCGCGGTCCCGACGTTACCAGATCGGAAGATGGCAAGGCGGCGAAGAGGCCGCGCGTATAAGGGTGCGCCATGGCGTTGAAAACCCCAGCTGTTGGTCCGGTTTCAACAATGCGTCCGGCATACAAGACCATCATGCGGTCGGTCATCTGGGCAATAACCCCCAAATCGTGGGTGATCAGTAAAAGGCCCATTTTTTCGGTTGCGGTAATTTGCACCAGAAGGTCGAGAATTTGCCCCTGGGTGGTGACATCCAGCGCCGTGGTGGGCTCGTCGGCAATGAGAATATCGGGACCGCAGGCCAGCGCCATGGCGATGACAACGCGCTGACGCTGGCCACCGGACAGCTCATGGGGGTAGCGCCCCAGCCCTTGTCGGCCGGCGGGCAACCCGACCCGGGCAACAAGCTCGGCGGCGGTCCGGCGAGCGGCGCGGCGGCCAAGGCCCAAATGCCAGCGCACCCCCTCGGCGACCTGATGGCCGATGGTCTGAACCGGATTGAGCGCCGTCATTGGTTCCTGAAAAATCATGGCCAGCCGCCTGCCGCGCAGGCCGCTCATGGCGGTGTCGTCAAGGGTCAGCAGATCCTGCCCGTCCAGTTTGATTGTGCCCGTGGCCCTGGCCGCTACCGGAAGCAGACCCATGATCGCCAGGGCCGTCATCGATTTGCCGCAGCCGGACTCGCCCACCAGGCCAACGCTCTGTCCGCGCCCGACAGTAAAACTTATCTGGTCCAGTATCCTGATTTGCCCCGACGGCGTGTCAAAACCCACCGAGAGGTTGGAAACACTGAGCAAATCCATCTATCGCGCCCGGCGCAGGCGAGGGTCCAGCGCATCGCGCAAGCCATCGCCAAGCAGGTTCAGGCCGAGCACGGCGATGGCGATTGTAACCCCGGGAAAGATCACCAGATGGGGGGCGATGTAGATCATCGTCTGGGCTTCGTTGAGCATCTTGCCCCAGGACGGATTGGGCGGCTGAGTGCCAAGCCCCAGATAGGAGAGCCCTGCCTCGGCGAGGATGGCAAGGGCGAACTGAATGGTCATCTGCACGATCAGAACCGACGCGATATTGGGCAGGAGATGTTCGATGGCGATGCGAATTTCCCGCCGTCCGGCAAGGCGCGCGGCGGCGATATAATCCTGGGTCAGGACCACAAGGGCCGCGCCGCGCGTCAGGCGGGCAAAAACCGGCACGTTGAAAATGCCAATGGCGATGATGGAGTTGACCGCGCCGGGCCCGGCCAGCGCCGTGATCATCACGGCGGACAAAAGGGCGGGAAAAGCAAAGGTGAAATCCGCCGCCCGCATGACAATTTCATCGATCCAGCCCCGGCGGCTGGCGGCAACAAGGCCCAGCGGCACGCCCAGCCCGACGCCGATGCCAACGGCGACCAGGGCAACGACAATGGAATTGTGGCTGCCCTTCATCAGCATCGACAGCACATCGCGGCCGAAATGATCGGTGCCAAAAGGGTGGGCAAGGGAGGGGCGCGCCAGTTTGTTGGCGATGTCGATGTCGATCCACGATTGCGGGGTCCAGAAAAGGGTGACGGTGGCGATCACCACAAAACACAATGTGACGATGGCGCCGACGAGAAAACTTGGCGAGATGAGGACCCGGCGGATGACTTCAATGCCGTCAGAGTGCATGGGCGTGTGCCTGTCTCAGTCTGGGGTCAAGGGCCAGATAGGCCAGATCGACCAGAAAATTGACAATGACGACAGTGCCGGCCAGGAGCACGACAAGGTCCTTGACGACAATCAGGTCGCGTTGGGCAATAGCCTGAAACAACAGCCGGCCCAGGCCCGGCAGATAAAACACGTTCTCAATGATGATGGTGCCGGCGAGGAGGAAGGAAAATTGCAGGCCCATGATGGTGACCACCGGGATCAGCGCATTTCTGACCGCATGGCGCCACAGGGCCGCGTTTAACGTCAGCCCCTTGGCGCGGGCGGTGCGGACATAATCCTCGCCCAGGGTCTCCAGCACCGATGAGCGGGTCACACGGGTGAGGATTGCCGCCTGGGGCAGGGCGAGCGCGATGGCCGGCAGAGCCAGGGACCTGAGCGCTGAGCCTGGCCCCTGGTCCCAGCCGGCAAACCCGCCCGCCGGTGCCCAGCCCAAAGATACGGCGAATACCAGGATCAAAAGCATGGCGAACCAGAAATTCGGGATGGCGATGCCGATCTGGGCCAGAGCCGAAACCCCGGTATCGGCCAGCCGTCCGCGCCGCGATGCCGCAAATACGCCGGCGGGGATGGCGATCAGGACCGTAAGCACCATGGAGATCAGCGCCAGGGGCAGGCTGACCCAGATGCGTTCGCCGATCAATTCCGAAACCGGCACCGAATAGGTATAGCTTTGCCCCAGATCGCCGGTAACAAGGCCCAGGACCCAGCGCCCGTAACGCGTCCCCACGGGCAGGTCCAGGCCCAGCTCGGCCCTGAGCGCCGCCAGGGTATCGGGCTGGGCCCCGACACCCAGAATGATCGCCGCCGGATCGCCGGGCAAGATCTCCATGATCAAAAATATGATCATCGTGGCCGCGACAAGGGTGACAGCCAAGGCGGCGAAGCGGCGGGCAAGCACTAGGGCCATGGTCAGGCGTGACCTCACATTGACATGGATAAACCGATTAGCCAGCTCGTCCCCGGCGCCGGCCTACTCCGACCAGCTTACCCCGGTCACGTCATTGGCCTGCACGGGGCTGTTTCCCCAAAGGCCCTTCAGCTTGGCGTTCCACACGCCGTGTTTGGCCAGTTGGAACAGATAACCATTGACGGCATCAGTCGCAATCATGCGCTGGGCTTCACCAAGCAGGGTATACCGTCCCGCCTCGTCGGCGGTTGCCGCCAGCTTGGTCATGATCGCCTTGAAGGCCGGTT
>QILX01000336.1 GCA_003232175.1 Hyphomicrobiales bacterium
AGGCGGAAGGCGCCGGGGACCAGATTGTCCATCTGGTGGTGCACGATGAGGCTCACATGGGAATGGCGGCCCTTGCCGATTTGCGCCGACAGCAGCGCACCCCTCAAAGGCGCCTCGCCCGCATCGGCCATCTCGATCAGCGGCACATAGGCGTCATCCCACCGCGAGGCGAAATAAAGCCCGCGCTCCTTCACCCAGCCGGACCAGTCCGCTGCGGTGATCTTGTTGGGGCCGGTCAATACCGGGTGCTTGGGCGCAAGGATTTTCACCTTGGCATCGGCATCGGTCACCCGCCACCGCAACGAGGGCTGGCCGATTTCCACCAGCGCCGGCGGCGTCGCCTCGGGCTGCCAATTGTCCCAGGGGCGGTGGTATAGGGTCACCAGATTGCCGCCATCCTTCACCCAGCCATGCAGATCGCCGCGCCTTGCCGCCAGATCGGCGCGGGTGCCAAAGGCAAATATGCCGATGACGATGGTATCGAATTCCGCCAGCTCGGCGGTGGCGAGACAGTCCGGGCCAAGGGTTTGAACATTCGCCCCTAATTGCCGGAGGTTTTGGTCCACCGCGTCATTTCCGCCGCCCACATAGGCAATGCGTAAACCCCGAGCCAATTCCGCTTTCAGGGTCAGCACCCGCATAATTGCCGGCGCGGTACGGAAAACCGGGCCTGTGTGGGCATAAGCGCCACTGAAAAGCGTGCCAGCGGGTTTACCGTCAAGGGTGACGGCAAGTTCCGCCAGACCTGGTTTTGCCGGGATTTTCCGGGTCAGAATTCCGGCAACCCGGCCCGGACCGTCGAGCTTGGTCTTGGCCGCCGCCCCACCGCCCAAACGCGCCGTCCACCCCCCGGCGCGGCCAAGGGCAATCACTGTTGCGGCCTTGCCCCCGCCATGGTCCGCAAGCCGGATCGAAAACCCAAGGTCCGGTTTTTCAGACTTCAGATTGACCACCAGGGCGGCGGGCAGCACATGGATCGGCGTTTCCAGCGCCACCGGCACCTCGATTTTTGTGCCGCCGATGGAAAATCCCGCCCGCCCGTAAACCGCATCGGTCCCGCCGCCGGGTTCATATCGCGGCGGATAGGGGTCGGACTCCGGCGCATCCTCGGGCACATCGAGCTCAAAGCCCTGTTCGCCGCCGCCGACCCGCCAGCCATCCGGCGCGACGATTTCAATGGAAGGATCGCCATCGATCACGTCTCCGGTATTGGTGATCTGGACTGAAACCGCGACGGTGCCGCCCGCCGATGTCAGCCCGCGCTCCGGCGAGAGCCGGATATCCAGGCCACCGGCAATGGCCACCACCCGCGCCAGTTGCCGCTCCTTATGCGCCAGCCGATGGCCGAAGAGAGCCATTTGCGATCCGTTGAGCAATTGCCGCGCCGACCGCACGGCATTATAGGCAAGCGCCCATGTCGGGCCACAGGGTGAGCGCGGCCTCTATGGCGCCCGAGGCGGCCTTGAGCAGGCGGCCCATGGCCTCGCTACCCGCCATATCGGCAAGATCGGCGAGGCAATGGGGCAGCCCGTCGGTGATCGCGGCCTCGTCTTCGGGCATGCCGGGGGTAGCGAACGCCCGGTGCAGGGGCCAGCTTTGAGGCCCCGGCGCGATCCACCGGCCCATATCCTGCGTCATGTGGCACGCCCGGGACCACTCGCCGATCTGGCTGTAGGTCGCCCCCAGCACAGGATCAAAATCGCCGCTCTGCACCGAAACGGTGACCTGGGGCGGCGGCTTGGTATCGTCATAGGACCGCCCGCCGCCGGACCAGGCCGGCAGATAGAGCTTTGCGACCTGCCAGGGGGCAAGGCCGGCGTCGATCTGTTCGGAGAAAGCGGCCGGATCAGCGGCCATCGCCACCGCGTCGTGGGCGGCCTGGGTCATGGCGCGGTGGTGGCCGTGCTGGCCGGGGACATCAAGAAAAGTCGGGCAGACAATGTCCGGGCGTTCCATGCGGATGATGCGAACCAGGGCGCCAATTGTGCGCTCCTTACCCCAATGGCGGAAAGTCTCCGTCCCGCTCTTTGAAAAGCCGAAATCGAAAATCGGATCGTCGGGCGAGGTCGACAGCCAGTAAAGGCCCATGCCGATCTCATCGGCGGCGCGCTCCATCTCCGCGGTGCGCACCGCGCCAAGATCGGCGCCGCGTTCGGCCCCGATCTGGTTCTGCCCGCCCTCGCCCCTGTTGGCGCAGGCATAAGCAATGCGCAAGCCCTCACGGAAGGCCAGGGCGGCCAGCATGGCGGTGGTTTCATCGTCGGGGTGAGCGCCGGTATTGAGGAAAGAGGCCACAGAGCCCAGTGGCCTCATGGCTTTCCAGAGCTGCGTTAAACGCGGGTTGGCCCGCTGCCTGGCGATGCGCCCCTGGTCCGAAAGCCCCACCCGTCGTCTCCTTATGGTTTGAATTTAACGGTACGATGCCGCCGGTCAGAATGCCGCGAGCCGTCAATTGGTCAATCCAATATTGACACGAGCGTCAATATCGAAAACGATCACCAGGCGGCAATAATATAATCAAACGGGAATGGGAGCGAGCGCAATGGGTATGGTGAAACACCTGCTGACAGGGGCCGTAGCCGGTCTGGCAATGACATTTGGCAGCCTTTCGGTCAAGGCGTCCGAACCGGTCGAAATCGAATATTGGCAGTATTTCTTCGAGGCCCGGGTCAAGGCCATGTCGACTCTGGTCGATAATTTTGAAAAGGCCAATCCCGATATCACGGTCAAGATGACCCATTTCCCTTACGCCGATTATCGCACCAAGGTGGCGGCGGCGATCCCGGCGGGCATTGGCCCCGATGTGGTGCAGCTGTTTTATGGCTGGCTTAACGACTACATCAATGCCGAACTGATCCAGCCCCTGCCCACCGATGTGTTTTCCGTCGCCCAGATCGAGAAGGATTTCTTCCCGATGGTGCAAGCGATGAAACGCGGCGATGCCTATTATGCCCTGCCGACGGCGGTGCGGTCCCTGGCGCTCTTTTACAACACGCGCCTCTTCGAAGAAGCCGGCATCACCAAGCCGCCCGCAACCCTTGACGAGCTGGTCGAAACCGCCAAGAAACTGACCAAACGGGATGCCGCCGGCAACCTTACCCAGGTTGGCATCACCCTTGGCATGGCTGGTCAGGACCATCACTGGTTCCGCGAGGTTCTGGTGCGTCAGTTCGGCGGCAACCCCTATCTGGATGACTACAAAACCGTCAACTACAACTCTGACGCCGGCAAGGCGGCGCTGGACTTTTACACCGGTCTCATTACCAAAAACCGCGTCACCCAGCTTGGTTTCATGGACGAGGCCCAGGCCGCGTTCAAGGCGGGCCGCGCCGGAATGCACATTGACGGCTCATTCCGCATCGGCGCGCTTGACCGCACCCGTGGGCTCAAATGGGCCGTCGCCGAACTGCCGGCGTCAAATGACGGGGTGAAGTCCAACTACTCCAGTTATTGGGTGAACGGCATCACCACCAAGGCCAAGGGCGAGAAATTCGAGGCCGCGGTGAAGTTCATGAAATATATCAGCTCGCCCGAAGCCATGCAGATCTGGCTCGACACCGTGGGCGAGTTGCCCGCCATGCCCGCCGCCGCCTTGACCGATGAGAACAAGATGAATGAAAAATTCGGCGCCTTCATTCGCGGGCTGGGTTATGCCAATACGACCATTTTTGCCAATGAATCCGGCCAGCGCCAGGTGATGGTCGATATGGTCAACAAGGTCATGCTGGAAAAAATGCCCACGGCCCAGGCCATCGCCGAAGCCGCGACGGAAGAGCAGAAAATACTCGACGGGTATTACAAGTAAGTTCAGTATCATTTGCGCTCCGGGGGCCGATGATTTCGGCCTCCGGGGTATTTTTTCTTATAATTCTTGACCGCGAAACGTAACATCGACCTTCCTGAAAGGTAGTATTAGGGCACATGCACGTCTGGTTTCATGGGCTGACAATCAACGGAAAACGCGTCGTCTGGGCGTGGAGCTTCCTGGCGTTGCCGATTGTCTTTTATGTGGTAATCCGGTTCTACCCCACGTTAAACGCCTTTTATCTCTCGCTTCAGGACTGGAACCTTCTGGGCGCCCGCACCTGGTCCGGTTTCGACAATTACGCCCGGCTGCTGGCCGATCCGGTGTTCTGGCAGGTGTTCAAGAACACCTTTGTCTACCTTTTGATCGGCACGCCGCTGAGCCTCGTTTTCGCCTTTGCGATCGCCTATTACCTTGACCAGGTGCGCTTTATGCACGGTTTTATCCGGGCGCTATATTTCCTGCCGTTCCTGACCACCGCGGTGGCCATGGCGTGGGTGTGGCGCTGGTTCTATCAGCCGGTGCCCATCGGGGTTTTCAACAATGCGCTGGCATCGTTCGGCATCAGCCAGTTGCCGTTTTTAAGCTCTACTACCCAGGCCCTGCCGGCGATCCTGGCGCCGGCCATCTGGGCCGGTCTTGGGTTTCAGATCATCATTTTCATGGCCGGCATCAGGGCCATCCCGACGAGTTTTTACGAAGCAGCGAGGATCGATGGCGTGTCCGCCTGGGTGATTTTAAAAGAGATCACCCTGCCGCTGCTCAAGCCCACCATCGTCTTTCTGGTGGTGTTTTCCTCCATCGGTTTCTTGCGTATTTTCGATCATGTTTTCAACATGACGACCAACGACCCCGGCGGGCCGCTGAACACCACCAAGCCGTTGGTCCTTTTAATCTACGACACGGCGTTCAACGCCTTTGACATGGGCTATGCCGCGGCTTTGACGGTGATTTTGTTTCTGGTGCTTCTGGTGGTGTCTCTGCTTCAGCTGCGCCTGTTGAGGGATCGGTAAAATGGCCACCACTGACATGGGCCGCGTTGCGGGCGGTGGGCTGCTCGGTCGCCTCTTTGTCGCCCCGGCCAATCCGGGCCGGATGCTGCTGTTCCTTGGCGGCATCGTCATGGTCACGCCGATTGTCTTCATGATTTCAACCTCGCTGAAATTCCCCCACGAGATTTACGACCTGCGGCTGATCCCCAACGAGCCGACGCTTGAGAATTATATTTTCGTGCTTGAGGACGGTCGCTTTTTCAGATGGTTCCTCAACTCGCTGTTTATCGCCACCGTGGTCACCATCTCCAACCTGTTTTTCGACGCCCTGGTTGGCTACACCTTGTGCAAATTCACCTTCCGGGGCCGCTATCTGATTTTCATCGCCATCCTGTCGACCCTGATGATCC
>QILX01000029.1 GCA_003232175.1 Hyphomicrobiales bacterium
TGGGTATTGATCTCGCCGAGCTGCTGCTGGTTGAGAGACAGATCGCGCCCGCTTTGCAACAGGCCTTTTCCGGCCCGAAACCGCTCAACCGCCTGTTCTGCGTCATCGACTTTAATCCGCAAATCTTCGATTTCACTTTTCAACCACCTGGCGGCATCTTTGTCGGAAGCAAATTTTGCCTGCCGTGTCGCGCCGATATAGGTGTCGGCCAGTGTGTTGGCGACAAGCGCCGACAGTTTGGCATCTTCAGCGCTGAAGCCGATCTTGATCACCCTCGCTGTCTCAATCTGCTGCACCACGAGCCGGTTGAAGTAAGTTTTCAGTACCCGTTCATCCGACGGCAGAACCTTTTCGCCGCCAAACCCGACCACGGACAGAAGGCGTTTATAAAGGGGTTGATTTCGCCCCTGCCCCGAAAACTCATCATACCCAGCCAGACCCGCCGCCTCCGACACTTTGGCGGCAAGGTCTCTGGAAAGCAGAACCTGAACCTCGGAGAGCACAGCGGCCTGATCGGCTGCCAGGACCGCGGCGGTCACACCTTGCGGCCTGGTGAAAGTGGATTCGTTGTTTTCAATCAGTATTTGGGCTTCGGAGCTGTAGCGCGGCGTGATCCCAAGAACCACAACCAACGAAATAGCGAAAATCGACAAAGCCACCGTACTGATAAGAACGAAACGGCGGCGAACCACACCCAGTAGTTTCCAGATATCGAGTTCTTCTGGCGTCGTCCCCGATAGAGGCGAATTTGCGTGGCCATAACCTGAGCGGGCCTCGTAATCGTCCACAACACTACTCCAGCACCGAAATACATTCGTCCACGGCGATACTTGCAAGATCAGCGTAACTATCGCGTTAACGAGCCGCGATAATATTGGCTTACCTGCCCCAATCTGCCCCCCGGGGACACCGAAAATTAACCAAGATCAGGAACAGTCCACCTGGTTATGAGTTGAATTTTCCAAAGATAGAAGCGTGCACGAATGGCGGTTGTGAAGTTTTTGGTGGTGATTTTGCTGGTGTCGGCATTGACGGCCTGCGCCAAACAACCCGCGCCCCGCCTTGCCGATATTTCAACCGCCTATGCCGGTCCCTATCGCCTCGACAGCGGCGATCAGGTCAGGGTAACCGTCTTTGGTCAGGCTGATCTTTCCCGAATTTACCCCGTGGATGTCAGCGGCAATATCACCATGCCGCTCATCGGCTCGGTGCCGGCGCGCGGGCGTACGCCTGTTGCCCTTTCTGCCGGAATATCCAGCCGTCTGGCCAGAAATTATGTGCGAAATCCCGATGTCAGCGTCGAAGTTCAAACCTACCGGCCGTTTTTTGTTCTTGGTGAAGTCCAGCGTGCCGGCCAATTCCCTTACGTCAGTGGCATGACCGTTCAAACGGCGATCGCCATTGCCGGTGGGTACACCTACCGGGCCGACCAGGGCGGCGTCATCATCACCCGCCAGGGCCAGGAAAAGCCAATTCGCGGATATGCCTCAAACGACGGACCGGTTATGCCGGGCGATACCATCTATGTGGAAGAGCGGTTTTTCTAAAGTCTCAACTCGGTCCCACCCGCCTCGGGTGGTGCAGTGTTTTCGCGCGCCGCTGGGCGGGCTTTTCCGTCATGTCGCCGATCTGACCGAAGGGCTGGTGGCCCGAGGCATCGAAGTCGGCATCGTGTGTTCGGACGAAGACTGCGGGCACCTTTCCCAGACACGCCTTTCCCAGCTTGAACACCTAACCGCTCTGGGACTGCATCGCACCCCTATACCCCGCACCGCCGGCCTCGCTGACCTTTCCGCCATGCGAACACTTGTCTCGGTGGCGCGGCAATACGATGTCGACATTATTCATGGTCACGGCGCCAAGGGCGGCGCCTATGCTCGCGCTGCAACTTTGTTCTCCAGTGCCGCCGCTGCCTACACGCCACATGGCGGTAGCCTGCACTTTGAACCCGGCTCCCTGCCAGGGCTGGTATTCCACAACCTTGAGAAGGTATTGAACCGCCTGGGCGGCGCCATAATGTTTGAAAGCGATTTTAGCTACCGGGTCTATCTTGAAAAGATCGGCGAGCCGCGGGCGCTGGTCCGTACAATTCCAAACGGCCTGGCCCCGAACGAATTCATGCCCATCGCCACCGTGCCTGACGCCGTCGACTTGCTGTTTATCGGCGAGATGCGCGAACTCAAGGGCGTTGCGGTATTGCTTCACGCGCTGAAATTGATCGGCGCGGAACGCCAGGTGAGCGCGGTTTTTGTTGGCTCCGGCCCTGATCGCGAGCGCTTTAAGAGCCTTGCCCGCGATCTGGGTCTTGCCAGCGCGGTCCGGTTCGAAGATCCAATGCCGGCGCGGGCGGCGTTTTCACTGGCCAAGATAGTTGTCGTGCCCAGCCTTGCGGAGAGTTTTCCTTACGTGGTTTTGGAGGCAATAGCTGCGTTACGACCGGTGATAGCAACCAAAGTTGGCGGAATTCCTGAAATATTCGGCCCCTTGAGCCAACGGCTGGTGACACCCGACGATGCCGATGCGCTGGCCGACGCGATTGAAGACCGCCTTGCAGCCCCGGTTGACACATTGCGCGAGGCGGCCGACCTGCAAACCCACGTGAAAAGCCATTTCAACACCGAGAAAATGGTCTCGTCGATTGTCTCCATCTACCACAAACTTCTTCAGCCAAAACGGCGAACTGCCATGGCCCGGCAGGTTCGCGACCATTCAGGTTAGGGCCCCGCGCTGATACTCGTCCCAAGTCCTGCTGACCGCAATAAGAGGTCGGCTGGGCAGGTTAACAATCTGTTTAGTATAAAAGAAACAACCCATGCGGTCCTCGTCCTGGGGCCCTTTGTTTGCATATTTGCCATCGAATTTAATTTTCGGGCATGGCGCGTCCCACTCCTGGACAGCGCTGGGATGGCAAAATGGTATCAACCAACGAATTCGTCCATTATCGGGACGCACAGACACATTCGGCGCAAGGCAACGCCACGCTCAATTCCGCCGCCAGACAACTGGCCAGCGAGCATGTCCGGGCGATTTCCCCGGCGGTTCTGGCGGGTCTTTACCGGACCCTTGAGGGGCTTAGCCTCGCGGCAGTCGGCGCTGTTTCTTATTATGGATATGTCTGGAAGGACGTGCCCAATCTGGAGCTGGTCTATCTGACAGTATCGGCCACGACCGCCCTGATCGCTACACTGGTTTTCGACGCTTTGCGTCTTTACACCTTGCCGACACTGGCGCAATTCACATCGCGCACCATGCGTCTGCTGGGCGCCTGGTCCGGACTTATTTCGCTGCTCATCATCATCGCCTTTTTTGCCAAGTTGGGTGCCGAATTTTCACGTGGCTGGCTGGCGATCTGGTTTGTTGCCGGGATTGCCACCTTATTGATCGAGCGGGCATTGATGTCCGCTTTTGTCAGCCGCTCGATGCGTTCGGGCCGATTGCAGCGGCGAGCCGTCATTGTCGGCGGCGGCGCCCGGGCAAGGGAACTCATCAATGCCCTTGAATGCGGCAACGACGGCGCCGTTCGAATTTGCGGCATATTTGACGATCGCGGCGATGACCGTTCACCACCTGAGATTTCTGGGTTTGCCAAACTGGGTAC
>QILX01000241.1 GCA_003232175.1 Hyphomicrobiales bacterium
ATTTAGATCGACTTCACCAGGGTCCCGTCATAAATGTCGACTTTTCGCCCCGTCGCGCCAACCTTAGCAAGGGCTTCGCGCCAGACCTTCATGTGGGGCACCGCAAAATGAGCCTCAAGCGCCGCCATGGTCTCCCACTCCTCGGAGATGCGGAGGCGGCCCGGCTCCAGCAGATCTTCACAAAGATTGTAACTGACACAGCCTGCTTCTTTAAGGGTGTGCTGCATCATCTGTTTCATGGCGTCCCGCGCCATGTCCATATTTTCCGCCGGAACGACGACAGTGCCGATTACCAGAATCATTTTTTCCCCCTGTTGTTAAACCAGAACCCAAAAAGGGCGCGGCCACCTTGGTGACCGCACCCCAGTCGCGCAAGCATATTGTTGGGCTCAGGCGGCGTCCATATAGTCAGCGATCTGGTTTTGCAGCAGGAGATAAGGCTCACAAGTGGTGCCGCAGTGAAACGCGATCTGCTCAAGCTGGTTTTGGGCATCGTCCAGCCGGTCGAGCGCCAGAAACCCCTCGCCCAGATACGCCCGCGCCCGCACATAATCGGGCCGCAGGGTCAGGGCCTGATCGTAATAGGTCAATGCCACTTTGATATTGCCCAGCTTGCGGTTGCTGAAACCAAGGTAGGTGAGCACGTATGGGTCGCTGGGCCGATCCAGGGCTACAAATGCGACAATGGCATCGTCATATTGGCCGGCATGGGCAAGAACCGCGGCATCGAGAAATTCATTGTCCAGATCACCCCAGCCAACGGCGGGAAGCTGGTCAGTCAGGCCGGACCGCTGCCGCAGGCACTTTTTCTTGTTGGGGCTGAGCTTGTAACCATCGGGGCATTTGAGCCGCGTGCCACTTGAAGTGGTGGTGCCGCTTGAATTGCCCGCACCACTCGAACCACCCGAATTGCCGCCGCCAGCCATGGCCAATGCCGAGCCGGTGGCCAGAACCCCAAAACCAACGCCACCGCCGGCCAGAGCCAAAGACAACACAACCGCTTTGGCGGCATTTCTGAAAGAGTTGAGCCCGTTCAATGTTTTCGCCATGGTACCCTCGTTGTCATTTCCCGGCGCCAAAGATCCGGCGCGATTCCTGAAACCCACTTGGCCAAGATATACCTGTACGGTACCTGAACAAATTACCAATCGGCGATTGTTGCATCACTATGTGGGCATCTGGGTCACCACCAGTCCGGTCCCCGGCCCGGATCGTAACCTTTGCCCCCCGCAGTCAATACAAACAGTTCCCATTTGGCCTCAGGTCTCTCGAAAACCCATCGCCACGATACAAATGTTGGGGATTGCCTGCATTTAGCGCCGCCCGGGGCTGGCGATGGTCCCCGGAATTTCCTATCCAAGCTCTCTCACCAGCACATCGGAGGCTCCCATAATGAATGTCGCACGCGAACAGCTCACCTCCATCATTGAACGGATTGAACGGCTTGAGGAGGAAAAAAAAGGCATCGCCGACGACATCAAGGACATTTATGCCGAGGCCAGGGCCAATGGTTTCGAGGTCAAGGCTTTACGCCGGATTGTCAGCGACCGCAGAGTTGAAAAAACCGAGCGCGACGAATTCGAGGCCATACTGGATACCTATCGTGCTGCTCTTGGCATGCTGCCGGAGTTTCGCAATGAGGGGGATGTCGGCCTGCCAGAGAGTGACGACAGCGGCGGCTGATCTTTCATTGCCGAACGTTCGGTAGGGTAGTGCTAGACCCGGTAATTCCGACCGTCGCCATTGCTCTTTCCACACAGATCGAGAATTTTTTGCAATTCGGTGGCGCGGCGAAAATCCGGCAATGCATTTTTTCCCAACAAAACCGCGTCGACAAAACGGTCATAAACCAGCGGCACCGGCGGGCAGTCGACCTCCGTCCAGGTTTGGGTGTTGACGTCCTCGCCGCTGCACAGGCGTAAAACCGGCGCCTGTTCGTCGAAATACAGCTCCAGCCCGCCTTCCGTGCCATAGACCTTTACCGAAATGGCGTTGGCGTGGCCCGGCGCCATACGGGTGGCGTGAATGGTGGCCAGGGCGCCGCCCTCGAGTTCCGCACAAATGACAAAACTGTCATTGACGTCCAGGACATAGTCGCCGATCCGGTCACCTGGCGCCTTGGCAAAGGTCTTGAGCCGGCAATTCACCGATGTCACCGCAGCGCCGGCCACAAAAGTCGCCGCATCAAGGATATGGATGCCGATATCGCCCAAGGTGCCCTTGGAGCCATGGGCCGACGACAGCCGCCACAACCAGCGCTGCTCGGTTTTCCAGTCCCCCCAGTGATCGCCGATGAGCCAGCTTTGCAGGTAGGACGCGGCGACATGACGCACCTCGCCAACGGCGCCCGCCGCCACCAGTTCGGCGGCCCTGACGATCACCGGATTGGCGCGATAACGCAGATTGACCATGTTGATCACCCCGGCGGCCTCGGCCGCCTCGGTCATTTCCAGGGCATCGGCGTGGGTTTCAGCCAGGGGTTTTTCACAAAAAACATGCTTGCCGGCGGCGAGACACTGAAGGGTGGTTGCATGATGCACCGGGTCGGGGGTGACATTGGAAACCGAGTTGAATTCTCCCCATTCAAGTGCATCGGTAACGGAGGCAAAGCCCCGGCCGATGCCGGTCTGGGCGGTGAATTCGGCCAGCCTTTCAGGATTGGTATCAACGCCTGCAACAATTTCAGCCCGATTATGGGCGGCAAAAGCCTGCGCGTGGCTGGACGCCATCGAGCCGGTCCCCAGCACCAGGATGCGGACGTCTTCCATCAACGCAAACCCTCTTCACCGTCAGCATGCAGCCTTGGCCCCTTTTCGACCAGCGGTTCAAGAGCTGCATCAATCGGGCGATTGGGCGCCGCGTCAGGATCAGCCCATTTTTGCGGGTTGTGGGCCCATTTTACCGCATTGCGCAACACCTGGCGCACCTGGGTGTTGTGATAGATCGGATAGACCTCGTGGCCGGGCTGAAAATAGAAGATCCTGCCCCCGCCCCGTTGCCAGGTCAGCCCCGAGCGAAAGACCTCGCCGCCCTCGTACCAGGAGACAAATACGGTCTCCATCGGCTCGGGCACGGCAAAGGGCTCGCCATACATTTCGGCATTGGGCAACTCAATCATCGGACCGATGCCCTCAACGATCGGGTGGGCAGGATTGATGACCCAAAGTCGTTCGCGCTCGCCGGCCTCGCGCCAGGTAAGTGAACACGGGGTGCCCATCAGGCGCCGAAATATTTTAGAGAAATGGCCCGAATGCAGCACAATCAGGCCCATGCCCTGCCACACCCTGGCCTGCACCCGTGTCACAATCTCGTCGGCAACATCGCCATGGGCGGCATGCCCCCACCACAGCAGAACATCGGCTTGCGCCAGCCGCGCCTCGGAAAGCCCGTGCTCAGGCTCTTGCAACGTCGCTGTCGCCGCGGTAATGCCGCCATCCTCGGCCAGGGCACCGGCAATGCATGCGTGCATGCCATCAGGATAAATCTCCCTGACGATTGCGTTTTCCTGTTCGTGAACATTTTCGCCCCAAACAAGCGCGCGAATGGCCATTCAGCTTCTCCCAAAGGACAGATTTACGATGCCGCGCCGCGCACCGCCGCGATTGCCAATTTGTGCTGCGGCGACCGCAATTACGGCCAAAGCGAGCCTGCGCGAAACTTAGGCAGGAATGACAGGATTCCGCAACTCAAACCGGTTTGAAAAATTTCTCTCTCCACCGAAACCGGCGATGTTCCGGTTTTGACGCTCCTGGAA
>QILX01000089.1 GCA_003232175.1 Hyphomicrobiales bacterium
AAACCGGCCGCTTGGAGTTGATGTAGCGATCTGCCCGCCGGCAACCCTGCTCGGGGTCTTGCATGGCGAGGGCGGACAGGCCGCGAACCGGAGCACTGATGGATTGATGTTGGGGGCTCAGACCTGCCATATCGATCCCAGGGGTGCCCATACCGGCGATATTTCGGCGGAAATGCTACGCGATGCGGGCGCGCAGCTGGTCATTGTCGGGCATTCGGAGCGCCGTGCCGACCATGGCGAAGAAAATGAAGATGTCGCAGCAAAGGCCCAGGCTGCGTGGCGCGCGGGGCTGGTTGCGGTGATCTGCGTTGGCGAAACCCTGGCCCAGCGCCAGGCTGATCGGGCGGTTGAACTGGTCACCGAACAGATTGACGCGTCCATTCCAGGTGGCGCCACGGCCCAGAACACCGTGATCGCTTATGAACCTGTCCATCGGAACCGGAATGACCCCGACCGCTGAGGATATTGCGGAAATGCACGCTGCCATTCGCGCCCGTCTTGTCAACCGGTTTGGTGAGGGCGCGGCCCATATGCGCATTCTTTACGGGGGATCGGTAAAACCCGATAACGCAAAAGTGCTGCTCAATATTGTCAATGTCGATGGCGCTCTGGTCGGCGGCGCCAGCCTGAAAGCCGAGGATTTCTGGGGAATTATTAAAAGCTATCTTTAAAGTCCACCACGGTGCCACTATCTTTTAGCCCACTGAACAGCCCTTTGAGCCCTGATTTGGGCCCTTCCGGGAATGCGGGGCTTTTCCTTGCCGCATTCATCGTGTAGAACCGCCGCCAAATCTGTCTATTTCAGAGGCTGGCGAATATTATTGCCGCCTATTGAGGAATGTGATCATGGAATCGGTCCTGCTCATCATTCATTTGATGATTGCCGTTGCGCTGGTGGGTGTTGTCCTGTTGCAGCGCTCCGAGGGCGGCGCCCTTGGTATTGGCGGCGGCGGTGGTGGCGGCGGTGGGCTCGGCGGCATGATGTCCGGGCGCGGCGCGGCCAGTGCCCTGACCCGTACAACCGCGTTTCTGGCCGCGGCTTTTTTTGCCACTTCGATTGCCTTGTCGCTGATTAGCGGCGGTAGCGACGGGCCGTCACTTGTCGACCAGATTGAAAACCAGTCCGGAGGCAATGCGCCGTTGCAGCTTCCCAACGATACAACAGGCGGCAACAGTGGTGCCGCACCGACACCTTCGGGGCCTGCGGTGCCGTTATCACAATAATTCAGACTTGGCGGCGATGCCGTTGACTTTGGCCGCTGGTATCAGCTTGTGGAAAGCTGGAGCGGGTTGATGATTTTGATAACCGAATCGACCGCACCTGCTTTAGATTGAGGGCCCATGGCGCGGTATATTTTCATCACCGGCGGTGTGGTTTCCTCTCTGGGCAAAGGTCTTGCGTCAGCGGCGCTGGGCGCGCTGCTGCAGGCGCGGGGCTTTTCGGTGCGTTTGAGGAAACTCGACCCCTACCTAAATGTCGATCCGGGCACCATGAGCCCGTATCAGCATGGCGAGGTCTTTGTCACCGACGATGGCGCCGAGACCGATCTTGATCTGGGCCACTACGAGCGCTTTACCGGGGTTCCGGCGACCAAACGCGACAATGTCACCACCGGGCGCATCTATCGCGACATTCTGACCGCCGAGCGCCGTGGCGATTATCTGGGCGGCACCGTGCAGGTGATCCCCCACGTCACCGACGCCATCAAGGCTTTCGTGGTCCGTGGCAATGACGATGTCGATTTTGTGCTGTGCGAGATCGGTGGCACCGTCGGCGATATCGAGGGGCTGCCGTTTTTCGAGGCCATCCGCCAACTGGGCAACGAGTTGCCGCGGGGGGATGTGGTCTACCTGCATCTGACGTTGATGCCTTACATCCCAAGCGCCGGGGAGCTGAAAACCAAGCCGACCCAGCATTCGGTCAAGGAGCTGCGCTCCATCGGCATTCAGCCCGATGTGCTTTTGGTGCGTTGCGACCGGGAGATCCCTGAAGGCGAGCGGCGAAAGATCTCGCTATTTTGCAATGTGCGCCACAGCGCCGTCATCCAGGCCATCGATGTGGCGTCGATCTATGATGTGCCGGTGGCCTATCACAATGAAGGCCTGGACCGTGAAATCCTCAGTGCTTTTGGCATGGACACCCGGCCGGCGCCGGACCTTGCCCGCTGGAACACCATTTCGGAACGCATCGCCAACCCCGAAGGCGCGGTTACCATCGCCATCATCGGCAAATATACGGCGATGAAAGACGCCTACAAATCCCTTACCGAGGCCCTGACCCATGGCGGTATCGATAACCGGGTCAAGGTCAGGATCGAATGGATTGAAAGCGAGATCTTCGAAAAGGAAAACCCCGCACCCCATCTTGAAGGGGTCAATGGTATTCTGGTACCCGGCGGATTTGGCCAGAGGGGCTCGGAGGGCAAGATCGCCGCGGCGGGATTTGCCCGCACCCGCGACATTCCGTTTTTCGGCATATGTTTTGGCATGCAGATGGCAGTGATCGAGGCGGCGAGGAACCTTGCGGGGGTCGACGGTGCCGGTTCGAGCGAATTTGGCAATTGCGAGGATGCCGTTATCGGGTTGATGACAGAGTGGATGCGCGGCAATGAAATCGAGCGCCGCAGCGATGCCGGCGATCTTGGCGGCACCATGCGCCTGGGCGCCTATGAGGCCCATCTGGCCAAGGGCTCGCGCATTGCGGGGATTTACGGCGATACCAGAATTTCCGAGCGTCATCGCCACCGCTGGGAAGTCAATATGCGTTACCGCGAGGCGCTGGAGGAACACGGGCTTGTTTTCGCCGGAGTCTCGCCCGATGGCCTGTTGCCCGAAACGGTGGAGTTTGCGGATCACCCCTGGTTTATCGGGGTGCAATATCACCCCGAACTCAAATCGCGCCCCTTTGAGCCCCATCCGCTGTTCGCAAGCTTTATAAAAGCGGCGGTCGCACAAAGCCGGCTGGTATAATAGTCCCGGCGTGCCGATCCGGTCCATGTGACCCTCGACCAGGAGAGCTGCCTTGAGCCAACCCAATTCCACCATAACCATCGGCGATATCAAAGTTGCCAACCATCTGCCGTTGACCATATTCGCCGGCCCCTGCCAGATGGAAAGCTACGAACATGCGCTGATGATGGCCCGCGCCTTGAAGGATATCGCCTCAAGGCTCGGGTTTGGCCTGGTCTACAAATCGAGCTTCGACAAAGCCAACCGCACGGCCATGGACGTATCCCGCGGGCTGGGGGTTGAGGCGGCGCTGCCGATCTTTGCGGAAATTCGCGATACCCTGGATCTGCCGGTGGTCACCGACGTTCATCTGCCTGAGCAATGCGGCGTCGTGGCCGAGATCGTCGATGTACTGCAAATCCCCGCCCTTTTGTGCCGTCAGACTGATTTGCTGGTCGCCGCCGCCGCCACGGGGCGGGTGATCAAGATCAAAAAAGGACAATTTCTGGCGCCGTGGGACATGAAAAACGTCGTCGCCAAGGTGGTGGGCAGCGGCAATGCCAATGTCATCGTCACCGAACGGGGCACCAGTTTTGGCTACAATACCCTGGTATCAGATTTTCGCGGTCTGCCGGTCATGGCCGGTTTTGGCACCCCGGTGGTGTTCGATGCCACCCATTCGGTGCAGCAGCCCGGGGCGCGGGGAACCTCGACCGGAGGGGACCGGACGATGATCCCGGTTCTGGCCCGCGCTGCCGTGGCCGTAGGGGTTGCCGGTATTTTCCTTGAAGTCCACCAGGACCCCGATAATGCCCCTTGCGACGGCCCCAATATGGTGCCGCTGGCACAATTCGAGGCGCTGATGGCCCGGTTGTTGGCCTTTGACGAGGTTGCCAAAACCCCGTTTATTCAGAGCTGAAAACGCATCCGGGCGCAGTTTCGGCGACCTCAGGTTCCGCGTTGCCCGAACGGTAAA
>QILX01000085.1 GCA_003232175.1 Hyphomicrobiales bacterium
ATCTGACTACCGAAAAGCTCGCCGAAGTTGCCTGTTTTTCGCCCTATCACTGGCACCGGATCTACCGCTCGGTGACAGGAGAAACCGCCGCTGAAGCGATCCGGCGTCTTCGCCTGCACCGGGCGGCTGGCGATCTGGCGAAATCCGATATGCCGATAAAGGCGGTCGCCAAACGCGCAACCTATGGCAGCGTGGCGGCCTTCGGTCGCGCCTTTACCGCCAGTTTTGGCATACCGCCGGCGACCTACCGATCCAACAGGCTCTTCCCCCAGGCTCCCAAACCAAAACATTATGATGGAGCTGCACTTATGTTCGATATTGAAATAAAGACCGTACCTGCCCTTCGCCTCGCGGCGGTCAAACACATCGGAAACTATCTGAATATCGGCAAGGCCTTCGAAAAGCTGGCTGTTCATGCCGGCCCCAAGGGTTGGTTCAAAAATGGAGCCAGAATGATCGGAGTCTACTACGACGACCCGGCACAGGTTCCTGAAGCTGATCTGCGCGCCGATGCCGGTTTTGTTCTGGCGCCCGATACTTCCATCACCGGCGATGAGTTGGCAAATGAGCTTGTCATTCCCGCCGGCCGTGTCGCTGTCCTGCGCTTCAGGGGACCGTATGCCGAGATGGAAGGCGCCTATAAATGGCTCTTTGGCACCTGGCTCCCCCAAAGCGGCGAAGAGGTCGCCGACCGGCCAAGTTACGAGGAATATCTCAACGACCCCCGTGAGGTCGCACCATCAGAACTGCTGACGGAGATATTTCTACCGCTGAAATAGGCGGGGCCGACCGGGCGGGTACCTCACGGAGCCCGCCCAATTATCTTGCCCGACTTTATGCAGCTTCGCTTGCCGCCTTGCCAACAATGAATGCCAGCCCATCGCCGCCTTCGGTGACCCGAATGGTATCGCCGTTCTTGACCTCGCCGCTCAATATACGTTCCGCCAGGGGATCCTGAAGCTCTTTCTGGATCACCCGCTTGAGCGGTCTGGCCCCGTAGGCGGGTACATAGCCCTTTTGGGCCAGCCATTCCCGCGCCTTGCCCGTCAAGTTCGATGGTGATCTTGCGGTCGGCCAGCAGACTGCGCAGATGCCCGATCTGAATATCAACGATCGCCGTCATATGGCTCCTTTTTAGGCGATGGAACAGCAGGATCTCGTCAACCCGGTTAAGGAACTCAGGTCGGAAACTAGCGCGGAGCCCTGACGATTTCGCTATCCTCGCCGTCTTTCTGGTTGACCAGATATTCAGAACCCAGATTGGAGGTCATGATGATGATGGTATTGCGGAAATCCACCGTGCGGCCCTGGCCGTCGGTCAGCCGGCCGTCGTCAAGTACCTGCAGCAGGATATTGAAGACATCCGGGTGGGCCTTTTCGATCTCATCGAACAGAATCACCTGATAGGGCCGCCTTCGTACCGCTTCGGCTCGTCATACCCGACATAGCCCGGCGGCGCACCGATCAGCCGGGCGACGGAATGTTTTTCCATATATTCGGACATATCCATGCGGATCATCGCGGTTTCATCATCGAAGAGATACGCCGCCAGTGCCTTGGTCAGCTCGGTCTTGCCGACGCCGGTGGGCCCCAGGAACATGAATGATCCCATGGGCCGGGCCGGGTCTTGCAGTCCGGCGCGGGAACGGCGCACGGCGGTGGCGACCGCTGTGACCGGCCGATGACGCGGGCGTCCAGCACCTCTTCCATCTTGAGCAGCTTTTCGCGCTCACCTTCCAGCATCTTGTCGACCGGAATTCCGGTCCAGCGCGACACCACCTGGGCGACATGGTCGTCCGTGACCGCTTCATCCACCATCGGCTTGGCGCCGGGGCCGTCCTCATGGGCGCCCTCGGCGCTGACCAGGCGGGTTTCAAGGTCTGGGATAACGCTATAGGCCAGCTCACCGGCACGGGTAAGATCGCCCTCGCGCTGGGCCTGCTCAAGTTCGATGCGGGCTTTGTCCAGCTCTTCCTTGATATCGCGGGCTCCGGCCAGTTTGTCTTTTTCCGCCTGCCAGCGCAGGGTCAGGATGGCGGATTTTTCCTCGACATCGGCAAGTTCGGCCTCAAGTTTCACCAGCCGGTCCCTGGAAGCGGTGTCATCCTCTTTTTTCAGTGCCTCACGCTCGATCTTCAACTGAATGATCCGTCGATCCAGCTCGTCGAGTTCCTCGGGTTTTGAATCGACCTGCATGCGTAACCGGCTCCCCGCCTCGTCCATAAGGTCAATGGCCTTGTCGGGCAAAAACCGGTCGGTGATGTAGCGGTTGGACAAAGTAGCGGCGGCCACCAGCGCGTTATCGGTAATACGGACACCGTGGTGGAGTTCATACTTCTCCTTCAGTCCACGCAATATCGAAACCGTGTCCTCGACAGATGGTTCAGATACGAAAACCGGCTGGAAGCGGCGAGCAAGAGCGGCGTCCTTTTCGACATGTTTGCGGTATTCATCAAGGGTGGTAGCGCCGATGCAGTGCAGCTCGCCGCGCGCCAGCGCCGGTTTCAACAAGTTGGATGCATCCATGGCGCCGTCCGCCTTGCCGGCGCCCACCAGGGTGTGCATTTCATCGATAAACAGAATGATAGCACCGTCGGCGGCGGTAACTTCCGCGAGGACCGACTTGAGCCGCTCCTCGAACTCGCCGCGATATTTTGCTCCGGCGATCAGCGCGCCCATATCCAGGGACAAAAGCCGCTTGTCTTTGAGGCTTTCGGGCACGTCGCCATTGATAATACGAAGCGCCAGCCCTTCGGCAATGGCGGTCTTGCCGACTCCGGGCTCACCAATGAGAACCGGATTGTTTTTGGTCCGGCGTGACAGGACCTGTATGGTCCGGCGGATCTCCTCGTCGCGGCCGATGACCGGGTCAAGTTTGCCCTCTCGTGCCGCTTCAGTGAGATTGCGGGCGTATTTCTCCAGGGCCTCGAATGTATCTTCAGCTGAGGCGCTATCGGCGGTGCGGCCCTTGCGCAACTCGTTAATGGCAGTGTTCAGACCGTTTGCAGTCACCCCGGCGGATTTAAGAATTTTGGCAGCGTCCGAGCTTTCCTCCAGGGCAATCGCCAAAAGCAGGCGCTCGGCGGTAACAAAACTGTCGCCAGCCTTTTTGGCCACCTCCTGGGCGGTCTCGAAGGTGCGGGCGGTTTCAGGTGCAAGATAGAGCTGACCGGCGCCGCCGCCCTCGACCTTGGGCATTTTTCCAAGCACTGCTTCTGTGGCGGTAAGAGCCGCCTTGGCATTGCCGCCGCTGCGCGAAACCAGTCCAGCGGCCAGCCCGTCTTCATCTTCCAGCAGGACTTTCAGGATGTGCTCGGGGGTAAACCGCTGGTGACCGGAGCGCAGCGCCAACCCTTGCGCTGACTGAATAAATCCCCGGGACCGCTCGGTAAATTTCTCAAATTCCATCTTCATTCCTTTCCGGCACACCAATATTGTCCCCAATCAGGGCAACACTATTGGCACCCGCTCAATTCAAGCGATAAAAGCTCTATGGCTACGCCACACCTACCGGTGCAACCAACCCCTATATAGTGTTGCTGATTGGCCACAAAAAGGGGGCGCAATCAAAGCCCGCAAATTGAGGATTGTTTGATGAATTCCGCTCCATCAGTACATATTACCAGTATCTTCCGCTACCCGGTGAAGGGGCTCCGTGGCGAGGCTTTGGATACAGTGATGCTTACAGCCGGCCAGACCCTGCCTTACGACCGCGCCTGGGCCATCGAGAACGGCCCCAGCGGTTTTAACCCGGTATCGCCAAATTTTCTGCCCAAAACCAAGTTCCTGACCCTGATGCGCAATGAGCGACTGGCGCTGCTTGATATTCGCTTTGACGAAACCACAAAAACCCTTGGCATCCTTCGCGACGGCAAACCGGTCATCTCCGGCAGGCTCGATGACCCGACCGGGCGCCAGGTCCTGATGCAGTTTTTTGCCGGCTTCATGGAGGCAGATCTTCGCGGGGCCCCGAAAATTCTTGCCGCGCCCGGGCACAGCTTTTCCGATGTTCCAGACAAATGCGTGTCCATCATCAACACAGCCAGTTGCAACGACATTGCCCGCGTGGTCAGTGGCGCAATCGACCCAGACAGGTTTCGCGGCAATTTTATTGTCGAGGGCCTGGCCCCTTGGGCCGAATTTGGCTGGGTCGGCCAGAAGATACGACTTGGAGGTGCGAAACTGGAAGTATTCGACCGCATTCAGCGTTGCGCGGCGACCAATGTCGATCCGCAAACCGCGGCGCGGGATTTGCAGATTCCCAAAACCCTGATGAGTGCATTTGGACATGTAGATTGTGGTGTTTATGCGCGCGTGATCGAAGATGGTAAAGTGGATAAGGGTTCGTCGATCATCATTGCGCCAGATTGACGCCCCGGACTGGGGCCAAGGCACATTTTCAGAGGAAAATTACCGGCCCTGTGGCCGCGGTGACAGCATCTTGAGCCAGTCGACCAGGGGCCTTAGCCGATCAAACGATGACACGGAAAACTTGATAAGATCGGGTTGGCTCGCCACGGCGGTGTCTTTGCTGTCACACCAGGCCGTCAGACCTTTGTAGCGCAAAAATTCCGCATATTCATGATCCCGATCAAAGCCCGAGGGCACTCGCTTGAGTTCAGGATTGCCGAACCTGACCCCATCGCCTCTCAGCCGGTCAACTAGCAGCGTTAATTTTTTGCCATCGGGGCCATCGACAAGGTTCCGATAGATTTCGAGGGTTGGTTTTTCAAACGCGAACATGCCGGCGCCAAAGGCAATTAAATCCGGCTCCAAACCAAAAAACCAAACCGGAGACTGTCCGCCCGTCGTCTGCGGGAAAAAACAGATGTGCAGATGAGTGTTGTATGGTGTTTTGTCTTTTGAAAACCGGACATCACGGTAGACGCGATACACCTTTGAAGTGTGGGTCATTCCGGTGAAAATATGAAGCTCATTGGTCATCAAAGCGCAGAACTGGTCTGCGGGCTGTTTGACACTGGCTTCGTAGACAGATTTGTTTTGGTTGAACCAATCCCGATTGTTGTTGGCTTTCAACGCCCTCAAAAACTCAACTGTGCCTTTGGGAAAACACCAGGTCTTTGAGGTGCTGACTTCCGTGACGGACGACATACTGATTGCTCCCTCGGCTTCGCATACGCGAACTTAAACACCTGTTGAAGCAA
>QILX01000282.1 GCA_003232175.1 Hyphomicrobiales bacterium
GGGGCTGGCTATCTACGATTGGAGCAGGTTTTTATTGTGGTAACACTGCCTGTGGTGCTCTGGTCGATGCCGGCTCTGCGTATCTGGCTAAAATCACTTTTCCAGGCAAGTTGAGTAGAGATTGTCCATTGCCACAGCAAAGCGTTGACCAGTCGAAAATGCAAAAAATGCAGGACAATCCAGATTCGCTTTGGGTAAACAACCCGATCGCGAAAGCGAAACAGGCTGATCTACGATCCAAAAGCGCTCTTTCGGCATGGCTGTTGGCGGGTTACCGGGTTGTCAGGTTGCGCAAGCTTTGCCTCCGTCTTTGCGACAAGCTCGAAGGGGGAGATGTTTATTCCAAGTCTTTGCGTGACATTCTCTTGAAATACCACCACGTCAAAATCGGACGTTACACCTATGGTGCGGTCATGCAGCCGGGTGTTTTGCCATCAGGCGCAATCGTAGGCGCCTATTGCTCGATAGGGGCGGGGTTGATTGTGCGCCGGCGGGATCACCCAACCGACCGGCTGACACAGCACCCCTTTTTTTACAATGGCAATCTGGGATATGTGAAAGACGACACGATCACGAAAATTCAAGACAACCCCATATTTATCGGCAACGACGTGTGGATCGGAGATCGGGTCACAATCCTGGCCGGTTGCAAAACAGTCGGCAACGGCGCCGTGATTGCAGCCGGTGCGGTTGTCACGCGGGATGTAGAGCCCTATTCAATCGTTGCCGGTGTTCCGGCGCGACGGATCAAAAGCCGTTTTGACGAAAAGTCGGTTGCGCAGATTGAAAGGCTTTGTTGGTGGGAGATGTCGTTGGCAGAATTGCTGGAGCACCGGGAAATTCTGCTGAACCAGATACCAAACGCCGCTTTTTCGATTCTGATGGCCAATAGAACAGCTTCCCAAGAGGAATGAATATTATTTCGTTGATAGCGCTCTCGATCTAAATCATGGAACCTCCCCAGATCACTATCGGCTTGCTATGGCATTCGGTGAATTCCGACAATCTGGGTATTGGCGCGCTGACGGTCTCGCAAATTGCCATTGTCGACCGGATAGCGGATCAATTGGGCATAAAAGTCCGGTACAAAGTGTTTGGCTGGCGAGACCCAGCTTTGCCATACATCCAACGTGACGATATTGACGTTTATCCGCTGCGCACGCGCGCGCTTTTGCGACCCGGCGGACTATATTCCCAGGTCCGGAAATGTGACCTGGTTCTCGATATATCAGCCGGCGACAGCTTTGCCGACATTTACGGCGCGCGCCGGTTTATGCTCAACGCAACCGCCAAGACTGTGGTTTTAGCGGCACGCCGACCGCTAATCCTAAGCCCGCAAACCATTGGACCCTATCAGCGCTGGTGGGCGCGGCTGATCGCAGGTGGGATAATGCGTGCCGCCTACAAGATTGTCACACGCGATGCCTTGTCCACAAAGGTTTTGAAACCATTCAATTTTGGAGAAAAGCTGGCTGAGGCCACCGATGTCGCCTTCCGCCTGCCCTACGATACGCCGCCGGCGAGGTCAGGCTCCAAAGTCCGCTTTGGTTTCAATGTCTCGGGCCTGCTTTTCAATGGTGGCTACACAAAGGACAATATGTTTTCTCTGGCGGTCGACTACCCAAAGCTCGTTCATGCCGTTGTCAAACATTTTACGGCGCTGCCGGATTGTGAAGTTCATCTCATAGGGCATGTGAATTCAAAAACTCACGTTGTGGAAGATGACCACCGGGTTGCCGTGGAGCTCGCAGGCAAATATCAGGATGTCATTGTTGCGCCCCGCTTTGACAGCCCGTCCGCTGCGAAGAGCTATATCGCCACGATGGATTATTTCTGCGGCTCGCGAATGCATGCCTGCATCGCTGCTTTTTCGGCCGGTGTGCCGGTGCTGCCAATTGCCTATAGCCGCAAATTCGCCGGGCTCTTTGGAACCTTGGGTTACAACCGGACTGCCGACTGCAAAACGCAAACTGCCGAGGAAATCCTTCATGCGGTGATTGATGGGTTTGAAGGGCGAGGGGAGTTGAAAGGCGAAGTGGAGACCGGCCGCAAAGCCGCCGAGGTGAAATTAGCCACTTACGAAGACGTGTTACTGGAAGCCTTGAAGAGGTTCCAATGCCCGAGTCCGTAGCCCCCAAGGCCAAATCGTTGCAGCGCGTATTGGGCGCCAATTGTTGCAGCGGTTGCGGGCTGTGTGCCTCGATTTCGGAAAGCGGCATCGAAATGACCATGACAGCGGACGGGTTTTTACGCCCCCGTCAGATTGCACCGGTCTCAACCCAGGTCGATCGTCTGATCGCCGATGTCTGCCCAGGAATGAAGCTGACCCAGACTTCCAGGGAAGGCGATGACCACCCCCTTTGGGGACCCATTGTTAGTCTGCGTATCGGAGCATCGACCGATCAGGCCTTGCGCCATCATGCCTCCTCCGGGGGCGTCCTTTCAGCTCTGCTGCAGTATCTTCTCAAAAGTGGAGTGGTCGACTACGTCGTGCAAACCGCGGCGTCAGACCAGGCACCACTGGAAAATGTCACGGTGGATAGCCGTAGCCATGATGAGGTTTTTCGTGCGGCGGGCTCGCGTTATTCTCCTTCTGCTCCCCTGGAGAACCTGGACCACTTTCTGGAGCAGCCCGGCCGCTTTGCCCTTGTAGCCAAACCTTGCGATATCGCCGCCGCTCGAGCACTGGCGCGCCATGATCCGCGCGTGGATGAGAAAATTCCGCTAATGCTTTCGTTTTTTTGTGCCGGTATTCCCAGCTTGGGCGGCGCCCAGGCGATCTTGGACAGGTTGGGTGTGAAACCAAATGACGTAAACGCTTTCCGCTATCGCGGCGATGGTTGGCCGGGCCGCGCAACGGCCAGTCTTAAAAATGGTGAAGAAAGAAGCGTGAGCTATGCAGTATCGTGGGGCGAAATTCTGAGCAAACGCGTTCAGTTCCGCTGCAAAATCTGTCCCGATGGTTCGGGGGGATTTGCCGATATTGCCTGCGCCGACGCCTGGCACTGCGACGAAAATGGATACCCACTGTTTGAGGAGGATGACGGGCGCAGTTTGATCGTCAGCCGTACCGGACGAGGTGAAGACTATGTATCATCCGCGATCCTTGCCGGCGCGATCGCGGCTGAACCATTCCAGATTAACGAGATCGCGAACATGCAACCCTCCCAGGCGCGACGAAAACGACTGGTCTTGTCAAGATTGCTGGCGATGCGACTTCTTGGGCGGAAAGTGCCGCGGTATCAGGGGCTTCACATTGGCCTTGCGGCGCGCGCCGCTTCTGCGGGCTCCCATTTGCGGAGTTTTGTTGGCATGATGAAGCGGCTGGGTATCTGGCGCCGATCCCACAACTAGAGCATATTTGGTTCAGATGGTAACGGTGCCGGCTCGTGGAGCAAGCTGGCACCGTCAAACTTGAGATGCTCTAACCGGAGCCAGGGTTAAGTCTTGATTGGATTTGCGCAAAATGCGCACATCAACTGGCCGAGATCGTTGTTGGTCAAGTTGACGGATTGCAACCGGTGTGGAGATCGAAAATTGCCTCGCATAAGTGTTCATTCCGGTGTTGAGCGTGAGTGAAATCC
>QILX01000239.1 GCA_003232175.1 Hyphomicrobiales bacterium
GGCACCATTTCCCTTGACGGCGAGGACATCGCCGGGCGGCCCGCCCATGAGATCCCCAAGCTGGGTATTGGCTATATCCCCCAGGGGCGGCGCTTGTTCTCGGAGCTGACCGTGGCGCAGAACCTTGAGATCGGCCTGATGACGCGCGGCCATGGCAAAGCAACCCGCGACCGGGTGCTGGACATATTTCCCCGGCTTGGCGAGCGACTGAAGCAACGCGCCGACACTTTGTCCGGCGGCGAACAGCAGATGCTGGCAACGGCGCGGGCCTTGTGCCTTGAGCCCCGTGTGTTGCTTCTGGACGAGCCCACCGAGGGGTTGCAGCCATCGATGATCGAGCAGATCCGCCAGGTCATCACGGCGATGAAAGGCGAGGGCGTCGCCATCATCCTGGTCGAACAAAGGGTCGATGCCGTGCTCTCCATCGCCGACCGGGTCGCCTTCATCGAAAACGGCCGCAACCGGGACACAGTGGATGCCAAGGTGCTGGCCGACGACCATGATTTGCTGACACGGTATATCGGCGTTTGAGGGTTTTTTTGGCGACTTTAGGAAGTCCTGGGTCATGCGAAGAGTTTTTTCGTTGATTTAGGCAAGTCTGTTCCATCCCGCTCCCCCACCCGGCCACCCCCAGGATACAATCTATGGGGTGGCCGGGTGGGGGAGCGGGATGGCACAGACTTATCTAAATCAGCCAAAGCTCTCCTACAATGTCTCGCTGGTGGCAAAATTCACCCCCTGCGCCGCCATCGTCTCCATCGCCGCCCCAAGGCTGCCGTCAAGGTCGATGCCCCGGCAGGCGTCGGTGGCAACGGTAACCTTGAACCCCAGTCCGACGGCGTCCAGGGCCGAGTAACAGACACAGAAATCGGTTGCCAGCCCGACCAGCACGACATGGCCGATTTCCCGTTCGCGCAAATACCCGCCAAGCCCGGTCGTGGTTTTTTTGTCGTTTTCGAAAAACGCCGAATAGCTGTCGATGGCGCTGCGAAACCCTTTACGCACAATAAGATCGGCGGTGTCGGTGACCAGGTCGGCGTGGAACCGCGCGCCATGGCTGCCCTGAACGCAGTGGCGCGGCCACAGGACCTGCTCGCCATAGGCCATTTGTACGATCGAAAATGGCGCCGCGCCCTCATGGGTTTCGGCAAAGGACGAATGGTCCGCCGGGTGCCAGTCCTGGGTCAGGACCCGGGTCGCAAATCGCCCCTGCAACCGGTTGACGACCGCGACAATTTCATCTCCACCGGCAACGGCGAGCGCGCCGCCGGGGCAAAAATCGTTCTGGATATCGATCATCAGCAGGCAAGTCCCCTCAGCCATCGCGGTCATTTGCATGGTCCCTTCTTCAGATCTCGTCAGGTTATGATTTTCAGCAGTTTCACAAAACTCGCCCGGTCTTCGGGGCTCAGCGGCGCCAGCGTTTGCTCGGAAATTACCAAGGCGGCGGCTTCAGAGTCTTCGAACAGTTTCGAGCCCAAGGGGCTAAGCTCGACATAGATCCGCCGCTGATCGACACGGTCGCGGCGCGTCGTCACCAACTCGCGCCGGCGCAAGCGGTCAATCACCCCCTTGATCGTCGCGGCATCCATCGCCGTGCGCCGCCCCAACTCGTTTTGCGACACCGGCCCCATCTCGAATAATTTGGCGATAGCCGCGAACTGGGTCGGTGTCAGGTCCGGAATATGGCGGGCAAAAATGCCCAGGTGACGCTGCGTCCCCCGCCGCAGGAGAAAACCAATCTGGTCGTCGAGCCGGTATTCAGGCCCGGCATCTTCATCGATCCGGGGTTTTGAGCTCGGCATGTTTCACCTTTTGCCCCCGAAGACCAGTGACTGTGGACGATCAGGGTTGCGGCACCGGGGCAAACAATGTTGACAGCTTTTGCCGCCCATCGCAAAATCCTTTGCATACGAACAATATGGTAGCGGCCCGGCACGCCAAGCGAAAGTCGCTGGAAATGGATTACTTTCGACCCTCAAATCTGCCCGAGGCACTGGACTGGCTGGCACGGGAAAAGGGCGCCATAGTCGCCGGCTGCACCGATGTATTCGCCGCCACCACGGCGCCCGCCCTGCCCGGGCCGCGGCTGGATGTCACCGCCATCGATGGCTTGCGGGGTATTTCCCAGACCGATGACATGTGGCGCATCGGCGGCGCCACGACCTGGACCGATATCATCCGCGCCGATCTCCCCCCCGCCTTTGACGGGCTGAAAACCGCCGGAACCACAGTCGGCTCGGTGCAGATACAAAATGCCGGCACCATAGCGGGCAATCTGTGCAATGCCTCCCCCGCCGCTGACGGCGTGCCGCCGCTGCTCACCCTTGACGCAAAAGTCGAGCTGGCCTCGCGCGCCGGCACCCGGACCCTTGGCCTTGACCGGTTTTTACTGGGGCCACGGCAAACGGCGCGGGCTGACGACGAAATCCTCACCGCAATTGTGGTGCCCAAGGCGGCCGCGAATGGCCGTTCGACATTCGCGAAGCTGGGGGCGCGCAAATATCTGGTTATCTCCATTGCCATGGTCGCCGCCCGCCTTGTTGTGACCGATGACCGCATCGATGACATCGCCGTAGCGGTCGGGTCATGCAGCGCTGTCGCCATCCGCCTGAGCCAGCTTGAAGCAGCGCTGAAGGGCCAGATGGCCGGGCCGGACCTTGGGGACATTATCACCGCCGGGCTGGTCGCGGACCGGTTGTCCCCCATCAGCGATGTGCGCGCCGATGCGGCCTATCGCGGAGATGCCGCGACCGAACTGGTCCGCCGCGCCGTTCTCGAGCTATGCCCATGACCGCCAAACCAGACCAATTGCGCCTTGCCATAAACGGCGAGGCAATGGCCATCACCTCGCCGCCGGGCCGCCGCCTCAGCGAGGTTTTACGCGAGGAGCTGGGCTTATTCGGCACCAAGGTTGGCTGTGACGCCGGGGACTGCGGCGCCTGCACGGTGCTTGTCGATGGCGAGCCGGTCTGTGCCTGCCTAACCCCGGTGGCTCAGGTTTCAGGCTGCAAGGTCAGAACCGTCGAGGGCCTGACCTCCGGCGCGCTGTCAAAACTGCAACGGTCGTTTTTGGCCCATGGCGCGGCGCAATGTGGCGTCTGCACCCCCGGAATGCTGATGGCGGCGACGGCATTGCTCGACAAAACTCCTGCCCCCAGCCGAGCCCAGGTCCAAGACGCGCTCGCCGGCGTGCTGTGCCGCTGCACCGGTTACGCCAAGATCGTCACCGCCGTTTGCAACGCCGCGAACCCGCCGCCAGCGCCGCCGGCACCACCAGCCGGGCACGCGGTGGGTGCCCGTATCGAGCGCCTCGACGGCGCATCAAAAGTGGCCGGAACCGAAATCTTCGGCGCCGATTTCTGGCCGCAAGACGCGCTGCTGGTACGCGCCATCCGCTCGCCTCACCACCGGGCGGCATTCACCTTTGGCGATATCGACGCCTGGCGCGCCGCCCGGCCCGGTATCCACGCGGTTTTTACCGCCAGCGATATTCCAGGGCGCAACCGCTTTGGCGTCATCCCGCCCTTTGCCGACCAACCGGCGCTGGCTGAAATCGAGGCGCGCTTTCGCGGCGAGGCGGTGGCCATTGTCGCTGGCGACCCTGAAATCATTTCCATGCTCGATCTGGACAGCTTTCCTGTGACCTGGGAACCGGGAGGCGAAAATCTCGACCCCCTCGCCGAGGACGCGGATGCCGTGCATGCCGACCGCCCCGGCAATATTCTGGTCGCCGGCGTGGTCCAGACCGGCGATGCCGATAAAGCCCTCGCCGCCTCCGCCCATATTGCCCAGGCGTCGATGCGGACCGCCTACATCGAACACGCCTATATTGAGCCGGAGGCCGGTGCCGCCTGGATGGACGGTGACACCCTGGTGATCCAGGCCTGCACCCAGGCACCGGTCATGGACCGCGATGATACCGCCGCGGTGCTGGGGCTGGGATCGGAAAATGTCCGCATAATCCCCGCGGCGGCGGGGGGCGGCTTCGGCGCCAAGCTCGATCTGTCCCTGCAGCCGCTGATCGGGCTGGTAACCCTTTTGACCGGCCACCCCTCGCGCATGGTTTTCACCCGGTCTGAATCAATGGCCTCGACCACCAAGCGCCACCCCTCATCCACAACCGCCCGTCTGGGCGCGGACGAAAACGGGCGCATCACCGCCATG
>QILX01000153.1 GCA_003232175.1 Hyphomicrobiales bacterium
CAGAAGGTTACCCCTGGCGAATGCGAAACTCTGTCGCCATTGGTACGCCGTATTGTCGCAGGCAATGCGGGTCCTTACACCTTCACCGGCACGGCAACCTACATCGTCGGGCAAAAAGAAGTGGCGGTCATCGATCCGGGGCCTGATGATGATGATCATCTGGCAGCACTGCTAGCCGAAACAAATGCTGAAACCATCAGCCATATACTGGTAACCCATACCCACATTGACCACACCGCCCTTGTCCCGAAGCTTGTGGAAGCTACCGGCGCACCGGTTTTCGGGTTTGGCGCCCACGGTTCCGGCCAAGCTGGTGAGTTGAAAATTGAATCTGTGGGGGACACCGGCAGGGATGAAAGTTTCTTGCCCGATACCATTGTGCGCGACAGCGATCAAATCCACGGGCAGGGCTGGCGTCTGACCGCCCTCCACACTCCCGGCCACACGTCAAATCATTTGAGTTTTGCGCTGGACAGCGAAGCTGCGGTTTTTACCGGCGATCACGTCATGGGATGGTCGACAACCATGGTAGCACCGCCCGATGGGCATATGGGCGACTACATGTCCTCCCTGAGACGGTTGCTGCAGCGGCGCGACAAAGTCTACTGGCCAGGCCACGGTGGACCGGTGGATCAACCCGGGCGATTCGTAAAAGCCCTGATTTCCCATCGCGAGGCGCGGGAGCGGTCTTTTGTCAAGCGCTTGCGCGCCGGCGACCGGACGGTTCGCGATATTGTCGCCAATGTCTACGGCGGCCTTGAGGAAAAATTGCAACACGCAGCTGCACTGACCACACTGGCTCACCTTTTGGACCTTCTCGAACGTGGAGAAGTCAGGGCCGAGGGCCCGCTCGGGCTGGACGCGGTATTTCAATTAGAGAGCTAAAGTTGCTGACCGAACACCGCAGAAGACATTCTGGTTGAATTATTCGCGGGGATTATTAGTGAGAAATTCGTCAAGACTGATGAAAGAGCTATCCCACCCAGCATTGTGCATGACCACCGCATTGTCGGACTCAAATCCTGAATGGCGAAAATGCATTAAGGTTCCACCGTCCACAGCTTCGAATTCAATTTCAACGAGACTTTCATTGCCCGCAACGCCGTCGGATTGCCAGGCCCAGGTGAAACTCAGGCGGCTGGGGGGATCGATTTCTCGGTACACGCCGACGGCAATGTGCGGCGAGCCGTCGGTGTTGAGCATGGCAATCCGGTAAGCGCCACCTACTTTAAGATCGATATCCAGATCGGACACCTGCAGGCCCTGGGGGCCAAACCATCCAGCGACCAGGGCCGGGTCGGTCCAGGCGGCAAACACCATCTCGGGCCCGGCGGCGAATTTTCTGTCGATGACCAGTTCATGAACCGCGGTCTGGCCGTCGGCAGCAGGGTCGTCATACATTTTGGCGGCCCCTAATTTTTTCCCGCTCACGGTCCATTCCGGCCTGGAGTTGTTGGTCCAGGGTGTCGAACTTCTCACTCCAGAATTGATGCAGATCCCTTAACCAGCTTTCCATTTCGGCCAACCCCTCCGGTCTGAGGGATATGAGTCTGGTCTGGCCCTCGATCTTGCGGTCAACCAGCCCCGCACGCTGCAGCACCTTCAAATGGTGGGATACTGCTGGTGCGGTCATATCCAGCGGGCGGGCCAGTTCGCCGACCGAAGTCGGTCCGTCGGCCAGGCGTTGCATGATATATCGCCTCGCCGGATCGGCCATGGCATGGAATGTGGCGGAGAGTGAAATCTGCATAACCGACCTCTTGTGGCTCTTTTATTTCATTGTTTGTTTAATTACAAGGCACTCAACGGCTTTCCAATTCCTCAATGCGTCGAATGACGTCGACAATCCGGTCAGCGTTGTCCCCCAGATCGCTCCGGCCGTATAGCGAAACCGAGCGCACATCGAACATGGTTCCATTCGGCACCGCCGTAACTCTAACCGCGACATCATTGGCAAAAGCCAGGATGGGCGTATAGGCGACGGCTTCGATCTGCCCGGGAGAGCCGGGCAGGACCGGCTCTTCGACCGCCGTCACCTTCCAGCCCAGATCCGCCACGACCTGCATGGCCAGATCGAATGCCTCTTCGGTCTGCATCTCCAGAAAAAGCGGCGTGACCTCGGGATAACTGGCGCGCTGCGCATCGGCGAGCGCTGATTCGCCCCCTGGATGCTCCAGAGAGTTGGCCCAACTTGGCCGGTTGGCGGCATCGATGGCGAATTCAGGCGGGTCATCAAGATCGGTGGAAATATCGTGAATTGCCGGCAGCAGCAGCCCCGGCCCGATGATCATGGCCGGGTAGGCGAGCACCAGAGTCGAGAGCAAGGACCCGCCAAGGGCAAATCGAAGACCGCGCTGCACCCGCACCCAGGTGGTCAAAATGGCAAACAGCCCCAACGCCAGCGACATCAGCGCGATTGTGCATCCCCCGGCGATCAGCGCAAACGCTGCCGGGCTGGTGATAAATCCGTATCGGTGAAGCACAACCGCGTAGATGAGAATCAATGCGGAAATGATCGCCAGACGGAGGCTCCAGCGGGCTACCGGAGACCAGTGTTCGCGGACATCCCTTGACAAGGGGTCACCTCCATTCCGACCGATCTATTGCTCCACGTTTCTTCAACCCGGCGCAGCAATTGTCAAGGCGGTTCCTATGGCGTTTGCATTAAAGCCCCGGCAATTTGTAATCGCTGAATGTCTTGCGAAGCGCCAGCTTGTTGATCTTGCCTGTTGCGGTATGGGGAATTTCCTCAACAAAGATGACATCGTCCGGCATCCACCATTTGGCTATCCGGCCAGCCAGATGCTCTAAAATGTCATTGCGGGTAACATCGGAATTGTTCGTTGCGATAACGAGCAGAAGCGGCCGTTCACCCCATTTGGGGTGGCTAACACCGATTGCCGCAGCTTCTGCGACACCTGGGCAACCGACGGTGATATTTTCAAGAGCGATGGTAGAAATCCATTCACCGCCGGATTTGATGACATCCTTGGCCCGGTCGGTGATTTCCATGAAGCCACGTGCGTCGACAGTGGATACATCCCCGGTATCGAACCACCCCTCATCATCGGTGATCTTCTCGTTTCCGGATTTGAAATATTCCGCGACAACCGCTGGTCCGCGCGCCTGCAGATGGCCGAAGGTCTCACCGTCGCGGGGCAGGGCGTTGCCCTCATCGTCGGCGATGCGCAAGTCGACGGTATAAGGTGGTCGCCCCTGTTTCAGTTTGAGTTTTCGTAAATCCGCAGCGTTAAGCCCACCGGTAGCCGCAAGCGGGCTGTAGGCAGTGCCAATCGGGCTCATCTCGGTCATGCCCCAGGCGTGGAAGACCTCGACCCCATACTTTTCCTCGAAGGTCTCAACAATGATTCCCGGGCAGGCCGCCCCGCCGATATAGACCCGCTCCAGATGGGGCAGCGCGCCGCCGCTCTCTTCGAGATGCTGGAGCAGCATCAGCCAGATGGTTGGCACCGCTGCGGTCACGGTGATCTGTTCGTCTTCGAGAAGCTGATGCAGGCTGGCCCCGTCCATGGCGCCCCCAGGCATCACCAGTTTGCAGCCGACCATCGGCGCCATGAATA
>QILX01000366.1 GCA_003232175.1 Hyphomicrobiales bacterium
CCGGTTCGCGGCCTGTCCGCCCTCGCCATGCAAGACCCCGAGCAGGGTTGCCGGCGGGCAGATCGCTACATCAACTCCAAGCGGCCGGTTTTGAGCGAGGTGCATTTGCAGCGTACTGATTTGCGCGATGTCCGCCATCGTGCCGTTCATTTTCCAGTTGCCAGCGACCAGAGGACGAGGGTCACGTTTCATATTGGATCTCCCTAAGCTACATCAATGCCATAGCGGATTGCCTCCGGCGGCGCCATGCTATCCACGATCAGTGAACTGTCGAAACGAAAACATCCCGCAAGTCCATGATTTACTGTGTTCAAATCGTGGCTTGCAGGGGTATGGGGGGAACACATATGATGGTCGGACGAATACCAATCGGCGACCAATTGGAGATGACCAATGCTCGAAGCCTTACGCAATGCCACCGGCAGCTGGATAACCAAGATATTTTTGGGGATTTTGGTATTGAGTTTTGCGGTGTGGGGCGTCGCCGATATTTTCCGCGATTTTGGCACCAGTTCTATTGCCAAGGTGGGAGAGACGGAAGTTGAAACCTTCGCCTTTCAGAGCGCCTACCGGCGCGAACTAGGCGCCGTGGCGGCGAGGCTGGGCCGGCAACTGACACCGGACGAAGCCAAGGCTCTGGGAATCGACAGGCGGGTTTTGTCCGATTTGCTGACGACAGCGACCCTGGTTAATCAGGCCTCCCAGCTCCGCCTGGGCATTTCCGATGATTACATAGCCCAGCAGATTGCCGAAAGCCCGGAATTCAAGGATACTTTTGGTCGATTTGACCGCAGCCGCTTTGATCTGCTGCTGGCCAATAACGGTCTGAATGAAAGCGGTTTCATAACCAGAAGCCGCAATCTGGCGGTTCGCGACCAGATTGCCGCCACCGTCGCCGGCTCGCCCCACATCCCCAAGGTGCTGGCCCGTGCTCTGAATGAATTTCAAAATGGCGAACGGGTGGTTGAGTATTTCACGCTTCCTTCCGTTGAACTCGACACCATCGCAGCACCGAGCACCGGTGATCTGGAAAAGTTCTACGATGCCAACAAACCGCGCTTTACCTTGCCGGAGTTTCGTAAACTCAGCCTTTTAATCCTGTTACCTGCCGACCTCATGCTGACGATCGATGTCAGTGATGAAGATATAGCGGCCGAATATGACGCCCGGCGGGCGCAATACGAAACCGCGGAAAAACGCGCCATTGACCAGTTGTTTTTCTCCGATGACGCCAAGGCCGCCGAAGCCGCTGAAAAAATCACCGCCGGTGCCGATTTCACGACCGTTGCGGCCGAATACGGCTATACGGCCAACGACATAGATTTGGGGCTCATCGAGAAAACCGGTATCGTCGATGACAATATCGCCGATGCTGCGTTTGCGTTGAAGCAGGGCGAAATCAGCCCGCCAATCAAGGGCTTGCTTGGTTCCGCCATACTTAGAATACGCAGCGTTGAAGAAGGCGTGTTAAAGTCCCTGGAACAGGTGAGCGGCGAAATCAAGAACAGCCTCGCCCTGGACCGGGCCCGCGATGAAGTCATTGATATTCAGGATTCCATTGAAGATGAGCGTGCCGGCGGTCTGTCACTGGCTGAAATTGCGACAAAACTGAACCTTCGCCACGTGACCATAGAGGCCGTTGATCGCAGCGGCAAAAACCCCGACGGCGAACCAGCGGCGAACCTTCCGGACAACCCCGAGATTCTCCGGCTGGCCTATGAGAGCGACACCGGGTGGAAAACGATCCCATTGATCAGAACGATGGCGGCATTGTGTGGCTCAATGTCGAAGCCGTCATCGCGCCGGCGCTGAAGCCCTATGCCGAAGTTGCCGCCGAAGTGGAGCGGTTATGGCGTGATGACAAGCTTGCGGCTGACATGCGCGACAAGGCGCAAAGCCTGGTCGACAGTGGTCGCGAAGGTGTCTCCATTGCCGGTTTGGCCGGTGATGCCGCCGCCGAATTGCAACCGCAACTCGGCTTCAGCCCCGTTCGCCAATGGCCTGGTTCAGGCGGTCTTTGCCACTCCTGAGGGTGGATTCGTGCGCGGCCACGGGCGCCAGGGCAATACTTTCATTGTGGCGCGGGTCAAACAGATCGTCGTGCCAAGTCCGCCCACCGGCGAAGATGCGGAACGTCTGGATGCATCCTTGGAAACGGCGTTGGAAGCTGATCTTTTCGAGCAATATGTCGGCGGATTGCAGGGCCGCTATGGCGTCAGCGTCAATGCCAATGTCCTGGCGGCGCTGACTGGTGAGGCCGGAGGCCGATCCGAAGCGGCGCCCGGTCATGCCAGTTTGCCGCCCCATCACTAAACGCCGTCGGCCTTGCCTTTCCTGAGCCTTCGGGCCATTTGATTCGCCATGCGTATCGAACCTGATTTTGAGACGTTCGCGGCGGAATATCGCCAGGGCCGCCCACAGGTCATGTGGACCAGAACCGTGGCTGACCTCGAAACACCGGTTTCGGCGATGCTGAAACTCAGCCGCGATGCGCCCAATAATTTTTTGCTGGAATCCGTCGAAGGCGGCGCGACACGCGGGCGCTATTCGATCATCGGCCTGAAGCCCGACATCATCTGGCGCGCCTCCGGCAAGGCCGCCCAGATCAACCGGCATGCTCTTGGTGGTGATGACAAATTTACCCCCTGCCCCGAACCGACCCTTGATGCTTTACGCGCTCTTCTGGACGAAAGCGCCATCGAACTGGCGGAGGAATTGCCGCCAATGGCCGCCGGGGTTTTTGGTTATATGGGCTATGACACCGTACGGCTGATGGAAACATTGCCGGAGCCAAATCCAGACCCGCTGGGGTTTCCCGACGCATTGTTTATCCGCCCCACCATCATCGCGATATTCGATGCGGTGAAAGACGAAATCACCATTGTGACCCCGGTTCGCCCAACGCCGGACTTAAGTGACAAAGCGGCCTATTCCCGTGCCGTGGACCGGATCGCGGAAACCGTGGAAACCCTGGAAAACCCGCTGGTCACACCGCCGCCAATGGCCGATCTCGACGCTATTGCCGAGCCGCAATCCAATACCACTCAGGATGAATATCTCGCCATGGTGGCCCGCGCCAAAACCTATATCGAGGCTGGCGATATCTTCCAGGTTGTCCTCAGCCAGCGGTTTTCGACCCCCTTTGAACTGCCGGCGTTTTCGCTTTACCGTGCTTTACGGCGGGTGAACCCCTCGCCTTTCCTCTACCATCTGAATTTCGGCGATTTCGCCCTCACCGGCTCCAGCCCGGAGATCCTTGTGCGGGTGCGCGATGGTGAAGTGACCATTCGCCCCATCGCCGGCACCAGGCCACGGGGGCTCACCCCGTCCGAAGACCGCGCCCATGCCAAATCCCTGCTGGAAGACCCCAAGGAGCTGGCCGAACATCTGATGCTGCTCGACCTGGGGCGCAACGATGTCGGACGCGTTGCAACGGTAGGTTCGGTCCATGTCACCGACCAGTTCTTCTTGGAATATTACAGCCACGTGATGCATATTGTCTCCAATGTCGAAGGCCGGCTCGACCCCGCCCATGACGCCATTGACGCCCTGGCGGCGGGCTTTCCGGCGGGAACGGTATCGGGTGCGCCAAAAGTGCGGGCCATGGAGATCATCGACGAGCTGGAGAAGGAAAAACGCGGTATCTATGCCGGCTGCGTGGGATATTTCTCAGCCAATGGCGACATGGACACCTGCATCGTGTTGCGGACCGCGATTGTTTCAGGTGGCCAGATCTTCGTTCAGGCGGGCGCCGGCATCGTGGCGGATTCGGTGCCGCAAAGTGAATTGGCTGAAAGCAAGGCCAAAGCCAGCGCGCTCTTTCGCGCCGCAGATGAGGCGGTACGATTTGCCTCCCAGGCCACGCGAGGGCAGTAGACCGCACAACGCTGGCCGCTTGACGCCGCCCCTTACCCAAGGCTTTAACTGTGCAAGCCTTTTTCATCTGGAGTTATAAGGTTCGGCCATGATCGTCGTCATCGACAATTATGACAGTTTTACCTACAACCTCGTCCACTTCCTCGGCGAGCTTGGGGCCGAAACTTGCGTCTGGCGCAATGATCGGGTCACCCCGGACGAGGTGCTTGAAGTCGCCACCGGCATCGTGCTTTCGCCGGGCCCGTGCACCCCGGACAAGGCCGGCATCTGCCTTGATCTTGTCGCCAAGGTTGCGGGGAGCGTACCGATGTTGGGTGTCTGCCTGGGTCATCAGTCCATCGGGCAGGCCTATGGCGCCACGGTGGTGCGCGCGCCCACGCTCATGCATGGCAAATTGTCCAAGGTCACCAATGACGGAACCGGGTTATTCGCGGGGCTGCCGGCAGCCTTCACCGCGACGCGCTATCAT
The DNA here is from genome assembly GCA_003232175.1 of Hyphomicrobiales bacterium. Classification (GTDB taxonomy): domain Bacteria; phylum Pseudomonadota; class Alphaproteobacteria; order Rhizobiales; family SZUA-8; genus SZUA-8. The sequence continues at coordinate 4,346 of QILX01000366.1, forward strand.
TCCCTGACCCTGGCGCCAGACAGCCTGCCCGATTGCTTTGATGTCACCGCCACCACCGAAGATGGCGTCATCATGGGGATCAGCCACACCGAGCTGCCGCTTCACGGGGTGCAGTTCCACCCCGAAAGCATCGCCTCGGAATACGGCCACAAACTGCTGGCCAACTTTCTGGCCCTTGCCGGTTCAAACACCGCCCTGGACTTAGCGGACACACTTGAAACCAGACGCGCTCATGGCTGATTTCAAAACCCATATCGCCACGGTCGCCGGCGGAAAATCCCTCAGCCGCAAGGACGCATCGGCGGCCTTCGATATCCTGATGTCGGGGGAAGCCACGCCGTCGCAGATCGGCGCCTTCCTCATGGCTCTGAGAGTGCGCGGAGAAACCGTCGACGAGATCGCCGGCGCAGCGGAGACCATGCGGGCCAAAATGACCCCGGTGGACGCCCCCGATCACGCCATCGACATTGTCGGCACCGGCGGCGATGCATCGGGGACCTACAACATTTCAACCGCCTCGGCGCTCGTCGCCGCAGCAGGCGGTCTGACGGTCGCTAAACATGGCAACCGGGCCCTGTCGTCCAAATCCGGCGCGGCGGATGTTCTGATGGCCCTCGGGGTCAATATCGACATCACGCCGGAAAAAATTTCAGCCTGCATAAACGAAGTGGGGATTGGTTTCATGTTTGCCCCCGCCCACCACGCGGCGATGAAACATGTCGGCCCGACGCGGGTGGAACTGGGCACTCGCACAATATTCAATCTTCTGGGGCCCTTGTGTAACCCCGCCGGCGCCAAACGGCAGGTCCTTGGGGTCTTCGCGCCGGAATGGATCGAACCTTTGGCCAATGCATTGGCGCAAACCGGGTCGATCCATGTCTGGGTGGTCCATGGCGACAGCGGGCTTGACGAAATTTCCACCACGGGCCCGACAAAAGTCGCCGAGCTTTGCGATGGCAAGGTGCGGACGTTTGAAATCACCCCTGAAGATGCAGGTATCAGCCAAGCCGCGATAGAAGACTTACGGGGCGGCGATGCAAACCATAACGCTGCTGCCATCCGCCG
>QILX01000188.1 GCA_003232175.1 Hyphomicrobiales bacterium
CCACCAAATGGCAACCGCCCGCCCCCGCCGACGCGGTGTTGTTGGATGCCCCCTGCACCGCCACCGGCATCTTCCGCCGCCACCCCGATATCCTGCGCCGGCGCAAGCCCGGCCATGTGGCAAAACTGGCGGAAATCCAGTCAGCCCTCATCGACGCCAGCCTAAAAATGCTCGCCCCTGGCGGAACCCTGGTCTACTGCACCTGCTCGCTGGAAAAAGCCGAAGGCGAGGACCAGATAAAAGCGGCCCTGAGCCGCCACCTGGCCTTGCGGATTGCCGCGATTGCGCCTGAGGATGTCCCTGGCTTTGAAGCCGCCCTCACTTTGGAGGGATTTTTGCGCATATTGCCGCACCAGCTTGGGGCCGCTGGTGATGGAACCGCGGACGGCCCGGAGATTAAGGGTGGCAGCGACGGGTTTTTCGCCGCCCGGCTGATAATGGAGTGAATAGGTGCAAAAATTCGGGAGAAATAAATTAGTGCATTTAGTAAACTGTCACCGTAATCTTCACCGTAATCTCACCGTAATCTGAGGATGTCCCTGGCTTTGAAGCCGCCCTCACTTTGGAGGGAACGTTGCGTATTTTGCCGCATCAGCTTGGGGCCATTGGCAATGAAACCGCCGCAGGATCACACATTAAAGGCGGCAGTGACGGGTTTTTCGCCGCCCAGTTAAAAATAGAGTGAAACGAAGCATAATGGCGGGGAGGATATTTTGGTGCGTTTAGTATACTGTCTCCTAATTCAAAGTAATATTTAGATCTGATATATTCAGAGTTTTGAAACGCCGAGATAGGATGTATTTTCAATGATCGTTACTGCACATCTACCACTATTGTTGATTTCTGTATTTGTTCCATTGGGGACTTTTTTCACTTATGTAGCATTTGTCAACCCAAGAGACTGGTGCCACAAAATAAACCTGTCCAGCGTTGACTATGCGATTTTTGATTTAAGTCCGTACTTCTTTGTAATTGTCTCGTCTGTTTTTGCCATTTGTATGGCATATTTGTCATTTTTCCGTTCAAATAACTCAATCGACAATTTTATTGTCATTTTGTATGGTTTTCTTTTGAATGTATGTGTATATGCAATTGTATATTACAATTACGGCCTCATCAGCGAAAAAGGTCAAGGATTTGATACAATTTCTAGAATACCTCTTGAATATCTCTATTTTTCCTTTCAGGAATCATTTATTGCACTTGAAGTCGAAGAACTTATACCATGTGACGGACTATCTTATTTCATCAATGCACAGAAGATATCCAGCGTATTTATCTCGGTATTTTTTGTTATTGCCTTGTCAAGATTTAAAAAACAAATCGAATAGCTGCGATAATTTTTCCAAAGAATCTCGCCATCATTTGATCAATAAACGGCATTTGATTTTGCTCCATAAACCAAATGTCTTCTAAATATAACTGTTTATTATCGCTAGTAAACGCATGTGACACCAGCATTTCCAGATCATATGGACCTTTTTCCTTTCGATAATTCACTGCAATCTCTACTATTTTGAATTTACTGAGTGGGTGCATTTCACTAACTTTAAATTGGGCATCACCATCATCTATCCAAATAGAGAGGTTTTCTAATTCACTTCCAGATAGTATCGCGTCACCATTTGAGTCGAGAGCTGCTAAACGTTCGAATCCGTTAGAAAAAAATATATCCTGGGTCAATTCGGTCACAGTTGAATTTCCAAACAAGTAAGATCCATCAATGTTTCCTTTAGCAAAGGCCGCTCTGGAATTGATGAGAAATCCATCTGTATTGGGTTTCAACCAATCAATGTAGTTTGGCGCTCCATCCGAATCAATATCAAAATTGACAAACGATCCTGCGCTAAAGAGTGTATACAACTTAAGTCTAGATGATGTGTGACCGATAATGTCTATTTTACCATTCCCATTTAAATCAATTACAATAGGGGTACCCCCTGCCTCCAGCTGTTTGACAGTTGTCACATACATTACTGCTGCAAGAGCAGGGACGAATACGGTTACGGCTATGAAGATTGAGGAAATAGATTTTGGTTTCATTTTATAGTTATCTCACTTTAGTCTTCATTGTAGACAAAATTTACATCACCCTACATTCAAATGACTATCTGATAGTAACACAAAAGCTGTAGAACGTGAATTATGTTGCCTGCATCAAAAAATATTTTATCTCGCACACATTCTATTACGGTGATAGTTTACTAAATGCACTTATTTATCCCCTCCACCCTTCCGCTTTTCGATTGGAACCGCGGTCCCGGAGTTCTAATTCATTGCATCTGGTAAGCTGACACTACAATACGCCATACCTGTCTTTCCCAGTTCTAATTCCAGTCGTGCAAGGGAGTTACTCTATGACCATTTTTGCTGTTCGGAAATTTGGGTTACGGTGACAGTTTACTAGGGTTACGGTGACAGTTTACTAAATGCACTTAATTATCCTTCCCAGCCTTATGCTGGGTCTACGGTTCAAGAGTTTTGCACCTGTGCACTCGGTATCGCAATGGCCGTCGCAATGAGGTTCGGAGTGGGTCAAACCAGAGAAACATGAGATTTATCGAGATAGTCAGGAATTATTTGTGCGCGGCTCGATAAAGGGCATTATCCAGAGCCGCGGAAATTTTCCTGGTTGGAAAAAAGCGATAATTGAGGGCGACGGAATATCCGTTTGAATACACCGCGAAATAGGCACCAAACCGGGCCTTTTTCTTGCCATATCCTCCCCATCGTCCAGCGTGCCAGAAGTTAAATCCGTTCATCGTGGACCGAAAAAAGACCCCGCTGCCGTAAAATATACCTCTGCCAAGCTTGGACCTTGGAGTCATGAATGGATAGGTTCCCAGAATTTTGTTATCAGCAAAAGTCCAATTGGCAAATTTCAGATAATAAGCTGAAACCATCCAGCCGCCATAGGATGACATGACCTTCCAGTCAGGATTCAGCCTTGCCGTGGTGATCCCTAGAGGGGCAAATATTTTGTCCTTGCAATAGTCTTCATGGGGAAGACCGGTCTGCTCGTTTATGATCAACCCGAGCAAAAGGTAGTTGGAATTATTATAGTTGTATTTTTCTCCCGGGGTTTTTCCAAGGCGGTATTTTGCCTGTTGCCTGAATTGCCAGTCCATATATTCCTTGGTCGAAGATTTAAGGCGTTTAAGTTGTTTTTGCGTGATATCGACCTTCAGGCCGCTGTTCTGGGCAATAAGCTGAGCGACTGTGATATTCAAAAACCGCTTGTCCTTTGGCGCGGCAGCTTTGCCAAGATAGGAGGCAAGAACCTCGGAAAGGGGGGCGGAAAGCGACTTGCCACTTTCTGCCATCGCAGTGGTCACGCAAGCAGCGGTGATGGCTTTTGACAGGCTGGCGACCGGGGCTGGATCCTCGGCTGCGCGGCGATAACCCTTGGTTGCAACGGTTTCCCCCTTGAAACCGATGGCAATGGCACCTTCCTTGACACCGTGGGTGCGCATCCATTTTTCAAATGCACTGACGATGGCGGCAGGGGTATCTGTCCCGGACTTCGCATCCGACGGGTAAATTGCGATCGCGGCAAAAACCAGACTAATAGGGACGAAAAACATTGGATTCATTCAACTGCCCACCAGGCTCATATATATTCCACGTATAGAATACCTCTATCATTCATTCGATGTGGAAAAAACCATTGACGGAAGATAGCAGGCCGCCAACTGGGCTATTATTCAATTACAAATTCCGGTGACAGTTTAATAAGTGCACCCATTTTTCTCAAATTTGGCTTGTTGCTGCCTGTATGCGTATTCTGTCACCATTATTTCTACGGTCTTCAACTAGCAGTAATTTTTCTTGCAGACCGAATCTGCGTGGCGTAAGCGACAACTAATCCGCTTCGGTCGAATGCGGCCTCAATCACCAATCACCTGCTGAAATATGGTATAAAATCCGGGGCGGCTTGATGTTGCCGCCGATGTGACCCATAAGGACTCGATGCGCGCGATATCTCCTTCGTAAGCGTCGGCCACGCCGAGGCGAAGGGCGACAAAGATGACGACAACCGCCGATCAGGCAAGAGGGCTGAGGTTTTCGATGGCTCACGGGCTGAAGCGACGGCTTCGAGGGTTCACTTCGATGTTTTCGCGCGGCCTGAAATTTGATGGCCGGGCCTTGCAGCGCCTGCTTATCGCCCCTCATGATCTGCGCACCGCTGACGCCACCATCGCCAATGACGTTTATCGCGGCCGGCTGTCCCTTGCCGGCGCCGTGGCCGATATCGGCACGACGTCGCCCTTTCTGCTGACCCCGCCCAGCGCTGCCTGGCAGGTGGAATTGCTGTGTTTTTCCTGGTTGCGGCACCTGCATGCCGCTGATGATGCGGTCAGCCGCATTCATGCACGGGCGCTGATCGGCGACTGGATCGCCATTCAGGGCCGGGGGCATCCGGTGGCCTGGAGACCCGAAATCATGGCGCGGCGGATCATCAGCTGGCTGAGCCACTCGCCGCTTTATCTGGAAAAGGCCGATCCGGGATATTACCAGGCGGTGATGAAGTCCCTGGGGCGGCAGCTGCGCTATCTGTCGCGGCATGCGCGCGACGCCGATGATGGATTGCCGCGGCTGACGACCTATATCGCCATGACTTACGCGACATTGTGCATCAGCGGCCTGGAACGGCTGCAATCACGGGTCAGCCGGGCGCTGGCATCGGAGCTGAGCCGGCAGGTCCTGCCCGATGGTGGCCATATCAGCCGCGACCCCGGCGCCATACTTGAACTTCTGCTTGATCTTCTGCCCTTGCGGCAGACCTACCTTTCCCGTGATATCGCGCCGCCAAACGAAGTTATCGGCGCCATTGACCGGATGATGCCGATGGTGCGATTCTTCCGTCATGGCGACGGCGACTTGGCCCTTTTTAACGGCATGGGCAGAACGCCAACCGGTGCCATCTCTTCAGTCCTTGCCTATGACGACACGCTGGGCCGGCATGCTGATCAGGCGCCCCATTCGGGGTACCAGCGCATGGCCGCCGGCGAAACGGTGCTTTTGTTCGATACCGGCGCCCTGCCACCGACATCGGTCAGCGGTCGGGCTCACGCGGGGTGTTTGTCATTTGAGTTTTCATCCCGGAACCAGCGCATTATCACCAATTGCGGCACCTCGCCGGCTTTGCGCGATGAATGGCAGCACGCAGCCCGGCTGACCGCCGCCCATTCAACCCTGACGGTCGATAATATTTCCTCGGCGAAGTTTTTGGGATCCTCAGGTGGAAAAACCGCCCGTGGCGCCGCTATCACCGGCGGGCCAAAATCGGTCTCGGTCTCCCGCGATGCCGGCGACACCGGGGTGACCGTCGATGCGCAGCACGACGGTTACCGCAAGCTTGGCATTGTGCACCATCGGCAGTTTGTGCTTTCCGCCGATGGGCACGAACTGGAAGGGCAGGACCGGTTGACCCGTTCAAGCAGATTGTTCAGCCGCACCCGCAACTTCGCCATTCGTTTCCATATTCACCCAAGCGTCGAAGCGCAGATTGACCGTGACGGACGCACCATTGTCTTGAGCCTCCCCAACAAGGAGCGCTGGAAGTTCTCCACCGCCGGCACCACGCCGCGCCTGGAAGAAAGCGTCTTTCTTGCCGACCCAAAGGGGGCCCGCAGCACCAGCCAGATTGTTATAACCGGCCAGTGCGGAAAAGAATCGGTGGTGAACTGGCGCCTGGAACGCGACACGGTATTCGGCATGAACCGCATCCGCGATGTCAAAACCGGCGAGAGCGCCCAAGCGGTGATGCCCGCCACCAACGGCCCCATGGGGCAGAACGACCCTTCGACGGCGAAAAAGCCGGAGCCCAAATCCGAACCCAGACCAGAAACAAGCCCCACGCCGGCGATCACCAGCAAAACCAGGCCGGACCCGCGCACCCGGGCGAAAGACACCACGCCGCAGACGGACAAGGATAAATCGTCAAAACGACCGCTGCCGGCGCTGAAAAGAACCAAGGGCCTGGGTCTGCTGCCACCGGAAACGGCGCAAGACCGCAATAAAGTGCGCCGCCGGCAACCGGATAAGAACACCTCAAGCGATCAGGGTGACGAAAAAATCAGCGCCGTTGAACGTATCGTCTCCCGTGCCCGCAGCAACAAAGCTCCAGTGGCAGCCCCGGGTGCGAAAAATCCCGAGGACAAACCGGCCAGTCCTGGCAAAAAAACCGAACCACGTCTGACCGGTTTTCCGGAAATTCGCCCCGGGGACGACAAGAAAGACTGATACCGGCAGTATCAGTCCGGCAGCAGGACCCCAAGACGTTGCGCCAGCGCGCCAGATATACGGCGCGGGCGGCCTGCCCCATTGAGCAGCACGAT
>QILX01000007.1 GCA_003232175.1 Hyphomicrobiales bacterium
GCCTGACAGATGGCCTCGTCATTGATGTAACGATCATTGGGGCAATCCAGGCGAATGGTGAAGCCGTCCCCGTAGCCTGCTTCCTTCATCAGGCCCTTGGCCGTATCGACATCGTTGGCGGGAACCGTGTCAAGTTCCTTGGTCCAGCCGTTCACAAAAGGCGGCATGATAACACCGGCGGGAAAGGATTGCCCGCGCATGACGATTTTCTTGATCGCTTCACGGTTGATCGCCATGTTCATGGCAGTGCGGACCCGTTTGTCGGCGAGCGGGTTCTTGCCCTCGACATCGTCGGATTTCAGATCGGCGTCGCCCTGGTTCATGCCAAAGAAGATCACCCGGTTTTGCGGTGCGGTTTTCACCAAAAGACCTGGCGCATCGGCCACCCGGGCCAGATCCTGCACCGGCACGTCCTGAATGAAATCAACCTGGCCGGACAGGAGGGCGGCAACGCGCGTCGCCTTGTTCTGGATCGGCGTATAGATGATCTCTTTGACCTGCATGGGGAATTCGTCCATGCCCCAATAGTCCTTGTTTATCGTCAAAACGGTTTTGGCGTCCGGCTCGCGGCTGACCAGAATATATGGCCCGGTACCATTGGCGTTCCGGGACGCAAATGTATCTTCCCCGCCTTCATAATCCTGCACCTTTACGGCGTTGTTCTTTTCGGCCCAGGTTTTGTCCATGATGAACAGATTGTTGAGATTGGCCGGCATGGTCGGGTTCGGCCCGTTGGTTTCAATCTCAAAGCCGTATTTGCCATTGGCGCGCACTTCCTTCACCGAGGCCAGCAGCTCTTTGTAGTCGCTGTCTTTTGTCATCGCCCGTTTGAAGGAAAAGACCACGTCCTCGCTGTCAAATTCCGACCCGTCGTGGAACTTCACCCCTTCGCGCAGTTTGAAGGACCAAACATTGGGATTGTCCTTGGAAGGCGCCCATTCGGTCGCCAGGGCGGGAACGGCTTTGCCTGTCATGTCGCGAATGATCAGCGGTTCCATGATCTGATGATTAAGCGCCGTTGTCGGACCTTCATTTTGAGCATGCGGGTCAAGTGTCAGCGCATCCCCTGCCCGCGCCCAGCGCAGCGTCTGTGCGCTGGCCAGCACGGTGGTGCCGACAAGTATGGCCGCAGTTAATACGATTAAGCTGGTTCTCATGTTATTCTCCCTCATTAACACTCCGTGAAGGTAGGAGACTTTATCGGCCATTTGCAAGTTTTTAAGGCTCGGTTCCCGTTCAGAATTATACGACCACCGCGATATGGGCGTCAGCGTATCAAGCCGACGATAACCGGTCTTATCGGCGGGGAGACGACAAAATTTGCCACCCGTTTTACCGAGCTGTCCTGTGATCTGGATCGAGGCGGCGGTTGAGCGCCCATGGTCCAACGGATCCTTGTCTGGGGCGGAGGCAGGTGCGAATGCAAATCAAAATGCCTATTCGGATTTGCAGTTGGTTAACGGTATTTACGGAGGGACCACAGGTATTAATCAAAATTTCTATGGATTAATCCATTTTATAAGTCAGCAAAACACTGATTTGATTGCATTCTCAAGAATTAGATAGCGGATAATATTCGTAAGGCCAGGATAATTGATGAGCGTGCTTCAAAAATTCGCCAAACACAATAGGTGTACACCCCAAGAATTGGGGAAACCTCTTGGGACGATCGGCAATTGCCATTTGTACACCTTTGACGTCATCGGGCCGGTCTCCAGATTTTGGCAGACCCTTCAGGCCAACTCTCCTCATTCGCCATTCCAGCAGTTGAACTGGGTCCGCTCCATTGTCACCGGGGCCGCCATGCGATCGGGTCCATCAGGGCATAAAAGTGGTGATCATATTTTTGTCGTCGGTTTTGTCGGCGAAAAACCGGTTCTCATTGTTCCGCTGGAAGTTAAAAAGGGCCTGCTCGGCGCTCGGTGGACTTGGCTCGGAGAGAAGATCTCGGACTATAACGGTCCGGTCGTTGATCATGATTTCCAGGCCGGTATTCCGCCTGGGTTTCTTGGCGAGGTCTTAGATCTTCTACATGGGGCATATCCCGAAATTCACGCAGCCCATCTCATCCGCAATCCAGTCGGCGGATTAGGATTTTCCATTGGCAACACCGGCAGATCGAAGTTGTTTTCGGCGGAATTCATGTCCCACGCCATGGCGTTGCGCCAGGATTGGAAAGAGCATTATGCGAAGATCAGGTCCGCCAAATCGAGGCAGCGCCTGCGGAGCAAATATTGCGCTTTAAAACGTGCAGGAAACCTCAGTTTTCGGCGCGTTCGCGAACACTACAGCCGGCAGGACGCCACAAGGCAGATCCTCACCTGGAAATCTGAACAGCTCGATATTATGGGCGCCCGCAACCGGTTTGGCCGCCAAGACGACCCCGGACTGCTCTGGCACGCCATCGAGGAGTCCGTGCGCCGCGATGACCGGTCGCTGGAGGTGTTCGGGCTGTTCCAGGACGGCCGCCTGATTGCCGGAATGCTGGCATTCATCACCGGGGATACCTTTTACTATTTTGTATCGTCATATTCCCCCGAAGTCAGTCGAAAACATTCCATCGGGACTTTGCTGTTTGTCAAAACCATGGAGCTTGCGGCGCGCGCTAATTTCAAACATTACGATTTTCTAATAGGAGACGAGACCTACAAGTCCGACTGGTGCGACACCCATATCATCTTACAGCACTTCACCCATGCATTTACCTGGCGCGGCAGGCTGATCTGCGCCGCCATAGCGCTTAGGTTGTCGGTCAAGAAATTCATCATAAGGCATGGGGAAATTCTAAAAGCCGTACAGATTGCGCAAAAACAAATCACGCTATTGAAATCATTGAATTTTCGAAGTCGCGCCACCTCTGTTTCGCCGGTCAAACTCGGTAAAGTGAAGGCGAAGGGGCTCAGTTAAATGACCATGAGCATGCAAAATGACCATGCCCCCGGCATCAGGCGGATGTATCAACTCCTGACACGCCGGTCCGGCATACTGGAGTGGTCAATTCGCGGTGTTACAGCTCTTTTGCCCGGCATCTTCCTGGCTGTTATCGCGCTTCAGCCCTGGGCCGAAGCCAAATGGATGTTCCTCGACCCCTTGACGGCGGCGGAATTGTCCGAGGACTGCTGCCGAACCTATTACGGCTTTGTCTCGACGGTGGGGGTGATGCTTTGGGTTGCAACCGCGGCCATTTGCCTGTTCTCCGCCGTGTTGATCGCGATATGGAAGCTGGACAAAAACCTGCTTTATTTTGCTGCGACCGCCGGGGTCTTGACCGGGTGGCTGGCCCTGGACGACGCCTTCTTGATACATGAACTGGTATTGCCATCGCTTGGCGTGCCGCAAAATCTGGTCCTGGCCATCTATGTGTCCCTGACCCTGGCCTATGTCGGGGCCAGTTGGCGCATCATCATCGCCAACGACTTCTGGCTGTTGTTGATCGGCGGCGGCGCCTTCGCTATCAGCCTGGGCGTCGACACGGTCTTTCAGAGCCTTGACCCGGCCCTGGTCCTGATTGAGGACAGCGCCAAGTTTTTCGG
>QILX01000157.1 GCA_003232175.1 Hyphomicrobiales bacterium
GATGAGATCGCCAAGGGCTGGGCCGCGTCGATGACCATGGGCGCCGGGCAATTTTGCACCAAGCCCGGTGTCGCGGTTGTGATTGCTGGCCATGAAGCCGACGCCTTTGTCAAAAGCACCGCTGATGCCCTGTCGGAGCTGGGCGCCCAGACCATGTTGACCCAGAGCATCGCTGATGCTTTCCGCGCCGGCCGCGACCAGATGGCGGGTGCCGCTTGCGTGACCGAGATATTGAATTTGGGCAGCAAGGACCGTACGGCCTGCCCGCATCTTTTTTCCACCAGTGGTGCAGACTGGCTGGCGAACCCCGCTCTTGGTGAAGAGGTTTTTGGCCCCCTGGGCCTGGTCGTGGCGGTGGAAGATCTGGAGGAAATGCGGGCCGTGGCCCAAAGCCTGAAGGGCCAGCTCACCTGCTGTGTTCATATGGACGATGATGATGGGTCAGATGTGCGCGCCCTTCTTCCGGTGCTTGAGCGTAAAGCCGGGCGGCTTCTGGCCAATGGCTTCCCCACCGGTGTTGAAGTTTCGGACACCATGGTCCATGGCGGGCCCTACCCCGCTTCGACGAATTTCGGCCATACCTCTGTGGGGACCCTTGCCATACGCCGCTGGTTGCGCCCGGTCTGCTACCAGAACATGCCGCAAAGCGTGCGGCCCGCCGATCTGACCTGACCGGCGTTGGCGATCGAACCCTCATCCGCTGACGCAAGTACGGTGCTCATTATCTATTTGATATCACTGGTATAAATGGCAAAAATAACGTCGCGGCGTTAAGTTGGCGCGCGCGGATATTGTACCAGATCCGAGCAGGCCCAAGTTGGGTTGACAAATTGTGAACACGTGTGCTGTTATGAGATGTGAACTGGTAAAACGAGTGTCACGCCATCGCAGGGCACTTGCGCTTCGTTTCACGGATTGCATGGGCATGGTTGTGACCTCTGCACATACCCGGCGGGAGACCTAGCGAACCTGACAGGGGAGACCGAGCAAAGAGTTGCACGCATGGGTCCATTGGCGATTGATAGGCCAAAAATTTCACATTGGGAGGACAAAATGAAACACCTTATTCTGCGATCTGCCGCGATGGCGATTGCATTGACAGTTATGACCAGCGGTGCGGTCTTTGCCGGGCAAGGCAAGACGTATCAGATTTCGGTTTGGGCGATCGCCGGCCCCAGCGACATCTATCGCATTGGCGCGATTGAAATTGCCGCCGATCTGCTTGAACGCGAATATGCGGTTCGCGGCGAGCCAATTCACATCAACATCGAGGGCAAACCCTATACGCAACAGGATGAGTTCCGGCAGGGCGTGACGCTTGCGGCCGAAGCCGGCACCGCACCCAACATCGTCGTGGCGTCGCATATCGACATAGCGCCTTGGGCGCAGTCCGGTCTGATCGTACCGGTCGAGGATTATGTTGATTTGGACGCCTGGCCGCTCAACGACATCTACCCCAATCTACTGGAGATTACGTCTTTTCAGGATCAGGTCTGGGCCATTCCTCAGGATGCGGAATCACGTCCGTTCTTTTTCTGGAAGCCCCACATGAAAGCCATCGGCTATTCCGATGACGATCTTGCCGGTCTTGCTGAAAAAGTCAGATCCGGTGACTACACCCTGACCAATATGCTGGAAGACGCCAAGAAAATGCAGGACGCCGGCCTGGTCGAGGCGAACAAGGGCTTTTGGCCACGTCCAACAAAAGGACCGGACTACTGGATGTTCTACATGGCCTTTGGCGGCGAAATGGAGGACGGCAATGGCCGTCTGTTGCTCGACAAGACCGCAATGGCCGCATTCTATCAGTTCTTTGTTGATGCAGTTGAACTGGGTGTGATCGGCAAAAACCACATCGGAACGCCTTGGGATCAATGGCATGGCGCCCTGACCACGGGCAAAGTTGGCATGTGGCAGGGCGGCACCTGGCAGTTTGCCGAATGGACCGGTAAATACGGGATGGATTTCTTTGCAAATGCTGCATTTTCTCTGGTTCCGGGCGGCGGCGGCAATGGCCGCGCCAACACCCTCACCCAGCCGCTGGTCTATCTGATGACCAAACAGGATGATGAAGACGCTATGGGCATTGCCGGTGAGTTGATCACCATCGCTTCCGAGCCGCGGATTAACGCGCTACACGCGATCAATTCCGCTCATCTGGGCATATCCAAGGCCGAGGAAACCGTGGGCCTTTACGCCGGGGATCGCTGGACCCGCGAAGCCACCCCGGTGCTGCTTCCCTTTGCCTCGGCACAACCCAACAACGTGAATTTCGGGCAGTATTTCGAAGTCATGTTTGGCGGGCTGCAAGCCGCCTGGACGGGTCAGAAAACGGTTGACGAGGCGATTGCCGATGTTGAAACCGAGCTCAAGGCCGCATTGGGCGACAAAATCGTTATCCGCTGATACGAAAACACCACCGGAAGGGGAAATTGAAATGGGGAATTCAAAACATCTGGGATTGTGGCTGCTGGCCCCCGCCGGCGTATTTGTTTTCCTGTTTTTTTTGGCTCCGGTGATTTTAACCGGCGTATTCGGCTTCACCAACATGAGTACGGCCACCGGAATTACCGGCGGCGCCTACATGATTTCAGATACCTCGATGCGACCGCTCAGAAGCCGCTATGGCGAAAACGAGCTGGCCGACAGGCTTACGCAAAAAGTTTACACAATCGACGACGCAGGTTTGAAAGCCGCCCTGGAAGCCGGCGGCGATGCGGCCGCAATTGCGGAGCTTGGCGACAAATTTCTTGATCAGAGCTTCGACCGCCGGCGCGGTGTCGAAACGGCAATAAAATCGTTAAGTGCCCGACCATCGACAACGCGGGGCATCAAAATTATCTCGGCGCAATTTGAGCGATCGGTGGTCAATGTCCGCTTTGATTCCAAAGAAGACTTGCTTGTGGCGATATCCGATTTTGGCATTGCGTTAAACGAGGGTCAGACCGAAGCGCTTGGTCAGGTCGCCTATACCGGCTGGACCTTTACCACCCAAAACTTCAAGACCATGATCGAGTTGCCGGATACCAGTAAAACGCTGATAAACACGTTGTTCTATGTGTTTACAACGCTGATCCTGTTCAACACCGGCTTCGCCCTCGTCCTGTCGATTACCACCCATTACATGCCCGCCGGCCCAGCGGGATTTTTCCGTTCGATCTGGCTGCTGCCCCGGGTGACCCCGCCGGTGCTTTATGTGTTGATGTGGAAATGGCTGGCCTGGGACACCGGGTTCCTGTCGGTGGTTCTGGAACCGATGGGTTTTGCGCCGCGCAACTGGATGCTCGACAGCCCCGCCAATGCCTGGACGTTCATCATACTAATTAACGGCATCGTCGGCGCTTCCATGGGCATGCTGATTTTTTCTTCCGCCATCAAGGCCATACCGCAATCGCTGTTTCACGCCAGCGAGGTCGACGGCGCCAATCGCGGACAACAGGTCTGGCATATCATTTTGCCGCAGCTGCGCTGGCCGATCCTGTTCATCACCATCTACCAAACCCTGTCGCTGCTGACCTCGTTTGAATACATCCTTCTGGCCACCGACGGCGGCCCGGGCGGGGCGACCGAGGTGTGGGCCCTGTCGACCTATCTCAAAGCTCTCTCCAACTACGGCGGCGCATTGCAATACGGTTACGGCGCGGCCTTGTCTCTGGTGCTGGTGATCATCGGCATCTCCGTTTCGTTGATCTATCTCAAGCTGTTTGATTTCAAAAATCTGACCGCACCGCCAAAAATCGAGTAGCAGGAGAAAGTTGCAATGAGTACCAATTACCGCAGATGGCCGACCATCCTGTTCCTTGGGATACTGACGGCGCCGCTTGTCCTGATGTATGTCTACCTGTTCGTGGACACCATCACCAACTCGCCGCCCGGCTCGATGATCCCAAACGAGTTCACGGCGGAGCACTGGCGTTTCCTGACGGAAACAATCCCGGGCCGCCCTTCGATCTGGTTGGCCACTTGGAATACCTTTGTTTTCGCAACCGTAACCACCGTGATCGTGCTGGTGGTCTCGTCATCAGCGGGATACGCACTGTCTCGCCTGCAACTGCCGGCGCGATCCTTTTTTCTGGGCGGCATCATGGTGCTGCATGCCTTCCCGACGGTGACTTTGCTTATCGCGATCTTCCTGATCCTGCAGATGCTTGGACTTTATAACTCCCTCGCCGGGGTCATTCTGGTAAAATCGGCGCTGGAACTGCCGTTCGGCATCTGGATCATGAAGGGGTTTTACGACACGGTGCCGTGGGAAATCGAGATGGCGGGGATTCAGGATGGGGCGAGCCGCTTTCAGGTCTGGACCAAACTGGTATTGCCCCAGGTAAAACCGGCGATTCTGGCGCTGGGAATATTCTCATTCCTTGCCGGCTGGTCTGAATTCATTCTGCCGCTGGTTTTGGCGCCGGACAACAAGGTGCAGGTTTTGTCGGTCTACCTGGCGGCCCTGATTGCCGATGACCAGAATTTCGACATGGCGCTCTTCAAGTCGGTCGGCATCTTTTATGTCATCCCGGTGATTATCCTGTTTGTGTTTTTCCAAAACCGGCTGATGAATATCTATAGTGGGGGCAATAAAGGCTAATGCGCATATTACTGGACAAGTTCACCAAATCCTTCGGCAGCCTGACGATCATCGACGAGATGGATCTGGAGATTCACGACGGAGAGATGATCGCGCTGCTTGGCGGATCGGGCTGCGGAAAATCCACCACGCTGTTCTCGATCTGCGGCATCCACAAGGTCAACGGCGGGCGCATCTTATTCGGAGACCGCGACGTGACCAACGTCACCTCCCAGGAGCGCAATGTCGGGGTGGTTTTTCAATCCTTCGCGCTTTACCCCCACATGACGGTGGAACAAAATATCGGTTTCCCTCTGAAGCTGCGCAAGGAAACGAAACCTGAGATCAAGCGCAAAGTCGATGAAATCGCCGCGATGGTGCATATTGAGGAATTGCTCCAGCGCCGCCCCGGAGAACTTTCCGGGGGCCAGCAGCAGCGGGTGGCACTGGCGCGGGCGCTTATCCGCCGGCCCGACGTATTGTTGCTGGACGAACCCCTGGCAAATCTGGACGCAACATTACGTTTGGAAATGCGCTCCGAAATCCGCCGTATCCAGCAGGAAACCGGCATTACCGCCGTCCTCGTCACCCACGATCAGGTCGAGGCGATGAGCATGTGTGACCGCATCGCCATCATGGACAAGGGGCAGATTGTTCAAATTACCGAACCCAGGGATATGTACGACAACCCGGTGTCCGACTTTGTCGCCGGCTTTCTGGGCAGTCCGCCTATCGCATTTGTCAAGGGTCGGATCAGCGGCGGAAAATTTGTCGAGCCCAGCACGGCAACCAAAATCCCCTTGGGCGCCAAAATCGCCAAGGCCAATGATGGCCGCGAAGTAAAAATAGGCATCCGCCCTGAATATTTTCAACCGGGTAGCGGCACGATGATATCCGGCAAAATCTCCTTCATTGAATCCCAGGGCCGGGAAACGCTTTACAATGTTACCTTGCCTGACGGCACGATTCTGCGTTCGATTCAAAGCCGCCGTTCACCTTCCAAGATCGGCGACGAGGTTGAATGGGGCATTAACGCCGACCAGATCCTGGTGTTCGATCAAGACGGTGTGCGTATTTGACCCTGACCGAAGACTGGCTCAGGCGATTTGGCTGGCCTGAAACTCTGGTATCGGAACACCCTCTGGCAATCGCCCACGGGGGCGCCAGCGCCTATGCGCGCGCCAATACGCTGGCGGCGTTTCGCGTCGCGCACCAGCTCGGCGCCGATTTCTGGGAAGTTGTGAGCGGCGATGGCCAGATCGTGGTTTTTCACGACGCCTGTCTTGCCGATGGTCGTGCCCTGGCCGATCTTAGCTACGAGCAAATACGTGCAAGTGTTGAGGAAGACGTGGCGCCGCTGTTTTCCGAAGTGATCAAAATAGCGCTCGACGGCAATGTCGGAATTTACGCCGATATCAAGGCCCGCGCCGCCGCGCTTCCGGTATTGAACATGCTTCGCCACCACGGTGTGGAGCGCGCCATTTTAGGCGCATTTGATCGCGATATCGTCACCACGCTCAAATCATCAGGCACGCCCTATCCGGTCGCAGCTTTGGTGCCGCCCGGTGCCGACCCGTTTGCCCATGCTGATGGCGCCGACATTATTCATCTGTGCTGGGAGAATATGGCACGGGCCCAAGACAAGCTGGACAGCGCGTTTTTTGACCGTTGCGCCCAGACCGGGCAGCACGTGGTGCTCTGGCATGAGGAAGACCCTGAAAGGATGGCCGGTTTGCGCAGCAAACCCGTGTTGGGAATTTGCTCGGACCGGCCCGAACTGGTAAATCCGTTCACTGGCCCCCCCGGCTGGCCGGTGCAGGTGGTCTGCCATCGCGGCGCCAATGAGATTGCCCCGGAAAACACCCTTCCCGCCGCCCACGCGGCCTTTGCGGCAGGGTTCAGCCATGTAGAAATCGATGTGCATGTTACCTCCGACGAAGAGCTTGTGGTTCTTCACGATCCGACCCTGGAGCGCGTGACCAACGGCACTGGTCCAGTTTCGGCCCACACCCTGACGGAGTTGCGCCGCCTGGACATAAAGGGCTGGTATTCAAGCCATTTTGAGGGTGAAAAAATTCCGACGCTGGATGAAATGCTGGCGCTGGCAAAAACCTATCACGGGCAACTCTATATTGAAATCAAGAACGCCGCGGCACTGCCGGTATGGCGGGCGGTGGTGGCCCATGGTCTGGAAAAGCGATGCTTTTTCTGGTCGTTTGTCGCCCAGACCCTACAGGACTTGCGCGCCATCGCGCCGACTGCCAAAATCATGACACGCCGACAGGATTTCTCGACATTGGATGAAGCGCTGAACTTTCTTGACCCGGCGCTGATCGAATTTACCATTGATGAGGACTGGTCGGATTTTGCGCCTTTGCGCGCGCGCGATATCCCGGTCATGATCGCCTATAATGGCGGTGATCCAGACGTAATGGCGCGCATCATCAAAGCGCGACCCGAAATGGTCAATCTGAACCAGCCTTTTCTATTTGCGCGGATGTGTTCTGACCTGCATCGGCAGGGGGTTGCAGGCTAGTGGCGATCCCGACGACAAAACCGGTGACATCATTTGATGTGGCGCGTCATGCCGGCGTGTCGCGTTCGGTGGTTTCGCGGGCCTTCACCGAGGGCGCGACAATATCCGATGCGGCGCGCGCCAAGGTTCTGCTTTCGGCGGACGAGCTTGGTTACCGGGTGAATTATCTGGCCCGCGGCCTGCAAACCAAACATTCCAGTCTCGTCGGCATCGTCGCATCAGCGCTGGACACGCCCTTTCGTGCGCGCCAGGTCAAGATTGCGGCACAGGAATGCATAAAACGCGGCTTTCGCCCGATTTTGCTGACGGCGGAATCAGCGGTTGAAAGCGAGAAACTCACCTCGCTTTTATTCAACTACAACGTCGCCGGCGTGATCATCACTTCCGCTGCGCCATCGTCGAAGATCA
>QILX01000327.1 GCA_003232175.1 Hyphomicrobiales bacterium
CTAGGGCTGAGACTCAATCAGACCCAGAATGCGATAGCTGTTACGAGAGCGACAGCTGAGAGGAAGTTTCTGGCGAGTTTGTCGTAGCGGGTTGCGATGCGGCGAAAGTCCTTCAACCGGCAAAACGCGGCCTCAACCCTCCATCGGTCTCTGTATCTCTTTTTGTCATAGCGGATGGCTTTCTTGCGGTTGCGCCGGCCGGGGATAATAGGCGTGGTTCCCACAGATCTCAACTGCGCTCGAAGCGCGTCAGCATCGTAGCCTTTGTCTGCAATCAGACGCTGTATATGGCCTGCCGCCTTGATCAATTTTCCTGCAACGGCGATGTCGCTGATATTTCCCGGCGTTAGAATTAACACCGCAGGACGGCCCAAAAGGTCAGTTAATGCGTGGATTTTCGTCGTCTGGCCTCCGCGCGAGGGCCCGATAGCCTGATTTTTCGCCCCCCTTTTCCGCCATGGGCAGAACGATGGGCTTTGACATAGCTGGAATCGATTGATGTGGAGTGCACCAGCACACCCTTATCGACAAGAGCTTGAAGAATGTTGATCCATATTTGCCGCCGGGACCAGCGATTGAACCGATTGTAGACCGTTGTCGGAGGACCGTACTCAGCCGGGCAATCCTTCCATCGGCAGCCGACCTTGATAACATGCAAAATCCCGCTGAGAATACGCCGGTCATCAACCCGCCTTGCACCGGGTTGATTCTTGGGCAGATGTGGCTCAATTGCAGCCCAGGCATCATCGTCCAACCGGAATAAATGGCTCATTTTTAACCTCCAAAGTCTTGTTTGGAGGCAGTGAATCTGATTTGCTACGTGATATCAATGGTATGATTGAGTTTTGACCCTAGCTAGTCCTTAACTGTCCACAGAACCGGGGGAACTCCAACTCCAACCCTGTTAACCACCGCGCCTTTGGTGATCGCATTTCTAGTCTTTCAGCGAAATTTTGTTGCGACCTTCATGCATACCGGAATCAAGTAGGTTTATGTCTGATCCTGAACCTTTAGTCTGAAAAATTTGACGTCCGACAGATTGTAAGAAATTACCTATGAATGATACGCACATTCTGAAGAACAGGCAGCAATTCGCCGAAAAACCTAGCGGCAGACGCCGGTCAATTGGCAATGAATTATTTCCTGAATCCTAAAGACTTAAAAATTGAATCGAAGAATCCGCGGGACTTCGTGTCTGAAGCGGATCGCCTTGTTGAACAAATGATCCGTGCCCGCATCGGCGAGAGCTATCCCGACAATGACATTGTCGGTGAAGAAGGTGGTGGCGCGGAAAGCGACGCTTTTTGGAGTGTTGACCCAATCGACGGAACATCGAACTTCCTCGCAGGCATTCCGCTGTGGGGCGTATCCGTAGGTTTTTGCGAGCAAGGTACGCCGACGGTCGGGGCTATCTGCATCCCGATGCTGAATATTTTGCTGTCGGCAAACCAGAGTACGCCGGGCATCCGACACAATACTGATCAGCACCGGATTGGTAAATCCGAACCGCTCGATACTGTCAGCAATCTGGCGCACCTGCGCCTTGGAATGCCGCCTGGCATTGCCCGCATAGGGCCGCAACGAGCCAACAGCCCGCATCCCGATCTTGGGAGTGTATGCGTTCATGGGAAACCTGTCCTCTTGGGTCCGCAGAGATGGCAACCAACGCACTGCGTCAGTCGCCTTTCCGGGAACGTTGAGGGAACATTGATGGAATGCAAGGGGCTTGTGCAGGCTGTATCCGAGATTCACAGCGGCAATTCGGCAGGGCGTTAAAAAGACCCTTCAAAAGCCCTTCAAATGCCGTTTTAAAGATTCTGAGGCTAAAAGCGCAAAAGAAATGCTGGGGAAATCCACAGCCAAACAACGCTCAATAAACACGCCTAGCAGGGGAACATTGAAACGCCCCGGGTTTACCGGAGAGTAAAACTCTCAAAGGATGACCCCTGTGACCCAAAGAAAACCCACCCCGACCTACACGGCTGAGTTCCGCACGCGCGGCGTTCGGCTTTTCAAAAAGAACCGCGCCGATTATGCGAGCGACAATGCGGCATACCGGGCGATTTCGTCCAAGCTTGGCTGTTCGCCGGACAGTCTGCGCGCCTGGTGCCGTCAGGCTGAGCGCGACGCTGGTGAACGTACCGGTCTGACCAGCGAAGAGAAAGCGAGGCTAAAGGCCTTGGATCGGGAGAACCGGGAACTTCGCCAGGCGAAAGAGATCCTGAAGAAAGCGTCTGCATATTTCGCTCAGGCGGAGCTCGACCGCCCGTTCAAGCGATGATCTCCTTTATCGAGGATCACCGGAATGTCTATGGGGTCGGGCCGATTAGCAGGGTGCTGCCGATCGCCCCGTCGACATTTTATGCGAGGTCGGCCATAGGCCGCGCCCCTGATCTGGCGTCGGATCGGGCCAAGCATGACAAGGTGGACAAAGAGAATATAAAGCGCGTCTTCGGTGCCAGTGCCAGCGGAGGTCGTTATGGTGCCCGCAAAATCTGGCATGCGTTGCGTCGGGAAGGTCGGGATATTGCACGATGCACCGTAGAAAGGCTGATGTGGCCTCGGACCAGACAACCGATCTTGTCGAGAAGGTGTGGGTGACACCGGCCAATGTGAACGACGGCAAGGCAGGGTGCCACGTAGTGCCGGACATCCCCGGCCAGGTCTATGCCGACAGCGCCTATCGCGGTTCAGGCTTTCGAAAGGCGGTGGAAGACAGAGGCGGTGTGGCGCATGTGGTGCAGTTGGGCGTGTGGGCCAATGACGAGGCCGTGGCCCAACAAAAGCTACGCCAGATCAACCAACCTATCCACCGGGTACGGGGCCGCATCGTAAAGATCTTTGGCACCTGGAAGCGCAGCTACGGCATGCGCCGCATGGTTCACAGGGGGCTCGCCAAGGCAGCACTTCAGGTTCAACTCTGTGCCATCGCCTACAATCTCAAGCGAAGTCTTAATCTGCTGAGGACAAGCGCGTCATGAGACAGCAGATACCCGCAGACAGTGCACCGACCTGATGATCACAAGACATAGGATTGCATTGATCGCGATCAGCGCTATCCCAAACTGCAACAGGCGAAAATCCAAAGCAAATTCAGACAATTAACCCTCCCGCGCACAGGTCTCCTAGTGCCCTTGACTAAACGTAGGTTTCAAATTACTGTTATTTTAGTGGAAAGTATTCCATAACAACGGAGGTTCAAAATGAAACACTTAGCCGTTAAGGGTAAGTCCCTATTTGCTGCGCTCCTGGTGAGTACGGTTATGGTCGCGCCTTTGGGTGCGCAGACACTGGATATTGCCATCGTTGGCGAAGCCGATACGTTTGATCCGATGCTCTCGACAAAAGATGTCGTCAGCATGGTCACACAGAACTTCGTTGAAACGCTGTTCACTTTTGACGCAAACTGGGCAGTTGCACCCTTGCTTGCCACCCAATTGCCTGAGATCAGCGACGACGGCCTGACCTACACGATTGGCATTCGCGAAGGAATAACGTTCCAGGATGGGTCCACTATGGATTCAGCTGATGTTGTGGCTTCACTCAACCGTTGGACCAAAGTTGCGACGCGGGGCAAGGGCGTCGCTGACAAGATTGCGTCCATTGAAGCGACCGGACCCTATGAGGTTACGGTCAAGATGAGTGAGGCCTATTCGCCCTTGCTATCTTTGCTGGCATTCTCGAATTCAGCTGCGGTTGTCTACCCAGAAGAGATCATTGCCGACACAATCGAAAATATTATCGGCACGGGCCCCTATCAGATTGCCGAGCACGTGCCCGATCAATATCTGCAACTGACCCGGTTTAAAAATTATGTGTCCCGGACCGAGCCTTCAAGCGGGGCCGCCGGTGCACGCAAGCAACTGCCTGACGAGATCCGGTTCATCCCGGTTCCAGACCCCAACACCCGGGTTGAAGGGTTGTTGTCCGGGCAGTTCGACTTTGCAGATGCGTTGCCTGCCGAAAGCTTTGCGCGAATTGAAGCGAACGACAACGCTGAGCCGCAATTGCTTCGGCCCTTCGGCTGGCCAATTTGGGCGATAAACCACAAGGCAGGCCTTTTGACCAACCTACAGTTTCGTCAGGCATTGCAAGCCGCTTTGCCGATCGACGATATGCTGTTTGCGGCATTTGGCGATGACAACTTCTTTGTAGTTGATGGCCCGCTTTATCCAGAAGGTTGGTTCTGGCGGTCTGATGCCGGCATCGAGCTGTACAACCAGAACGATAAGAACCGCGCAAGTGAGCTGCTGAAATCCGGTGGATATGACGGTACGCCGCTGCGCATTCTGACTTCACGTCAGTTTGAGTTCCATTTCAAAATGGCCGAAGTGGCGAAACTCGCCCTCGAACAGGCAGGATTCGCTGTCGAAATGGACGTAGTAGATTGGGCAACACTTGGACAGCGCCGCAATGACCCAGCACTGTGGGACATCTACATCACTCATTCGCCGTTCCTGCCGGAACCTGCGTTGACAAGCATGTACGCCCCGACCTCGCGCCTTGGCTGGAAGGAACCGAAAAAGGACGCCATTTTGACCGCGTTCACAACAGAGACCGACCCTGCAAAACGCAAAGAGCTTTTTGCGCAATTGCAGCAAATAGTTTTTGACGATGTAGGGTTCATTAAAATTGGTGGCTTCAATTCGCTTTCCGGATATCGCAAAGGTCTTACCGGTATTTCTCCGACACCTTGGCCGTTCTTCTGGAACGCGTCTGTGAATTAAAACCATGATACGCGGGCCGATCCCTCCCGTCGGCCCGCGTGTTTTCTGAACGAGCGTCTAACTGAGGTGCGCTATGGCACAGTACATTTTCAAGCGCATTCTTGGTATGATTGTTGTGGTTTTCCTGGTTTTGACAATCGCATTTATCATCGTAAGGCTTGCACCGGGTGACCCCGCCGCACTGATGCTTGGTCCCGAAGCAACGCCAGAAGACGCCGCCCAGTTGCGCGCGCAACTGGGCCTCGACCGACCCATTATTATTCAATATATCAGCTTCATCACTAATGCGGTCCGTGGTGATCTTGGGACGTCGATATTCTTCCGCCAACCCGTGACACAAGTTTTGGCCGGGCGTGCCGAACCAACAATATTCCTTTCCATTTTTTCGCTTTTAGTAGCCCTGCTGATCGCCACGCCGATCGGAATTTATACAGCCTACCGTCGGGGCACCTGGTTTGACCAGATCGCAATCACAACGGCTATGCTTGCAGCTTCGGTCCCAAGTTTCTTAACAGGGTTGATTTTTCAACGTTACCTTGCGACCGATCTTGGCTGGTTCGAGGCATCCGGTTACGGTGGTCCAGACGCCGATTTCCTGGAGCGGATGCGGTATCTGATATTGCCATCTATCGTCCTTGGGATCGTCAATTCGGCGCTGATATTGCGCTTTACCCGTGCCTCGATGCTCGACATTTTGGGCGAAGATTACATTCGGACTGCGCGCTCCAAAGGGATGGGCGAACCACGGGTCATTTTGCGCCACGCGCTGAAAAACGCGGCCATTCCCATCATAACAGTCATCGGCTTGACGTTCGCTTTGCTTGTCTCCGGGGCTGTAGTGACAGAGCGGGTTTTTAACATTCCAGGCATGGGGAACCTTGTTGTCAGCGCGGTTTTACGGCGTGACTATCCGATCATTCAGGGCACACTGATTGTTGTTGCCACCCTCTATGTTTTCATCAACCTGCTTACCGATCTGCTCTATCTGGTGGTCGATAAGCGTGTAAAATACTGAACCTGGAATGGCTGCATCTGCTCAGGCTGATAACCCAAAATATCTGGAACTGCTGTTCTCTCGCAGATCGGTTCTGTTGGCTTTTATTTTTTTTGTGGT
>QILX01000231.1 GCA_003232175.1 Hyphomicrobiales bacterium
AGGAACTCTGCAAATGCGCCCGGTTCATTGACGCCGATCCCGCGTGTCTCGGGATCCAAATGGAAGCGCCCGGCGCGGCTGGCCCGGCTTTTCTTGCCAATCAGATGCCCTTCGCCCGAAACCCGCTGGCCGATGGCCAGATCGGTGACGTTCCCGCCCAACTCGACAATCTCACCGGCAAACTCGTGCCCGGTGATTAGCGGCACCGGCACGGTCGCGCGCGACCACGCGTCCCAGTTCCAGATATGGATATCGGTGCCGCAAATTCCGGTCTTGTTGATCCTGATCAGAACGTCATCGGCGCCAATTTCCGGTACTGGCTCGTGTTGCATCCACAGCCCTTCCGCTGGCTTGGCCTTGACCAGCGCTTTCATGCCATTGGGCCGCCGCATCAGATCACCCCCAGTGATTTGCCGACGCGCTGAAACGCCACCAGCGCGAACTCCAGATCATCCCGGCTGAGTGCGGCGTTCATCTGGGTGCGGATACGCGCTGACCCTTTCGGCACCACGGGAAAGAAAAACCCGGCCACGAACACGCCTTCGTCAAACAATTGGTTCGCCATCTCCTGCGCCAGCTTCGCCTCGCCCAGCATCACCGGTACGATCGGATGTTCGCCGGGCACCAGTTCAAAACCCAGCGCCTCGAGCCCGGCGCGCCAAAAACCGGTGTTTTCAAACAACCGCGCCCGCAGATCGTCGCTTTCTTCCACCAGATCAATAGCCTCCAGCGCGGCGGCAACGATCGCCGGCGGCAAGGAGTTGGAAAACAGATAGGGCCGCGCCCGCTGCCGCAGCAGATCGATCACCGGCTGCGCGCCCGCGATATACCCACCAATGCCGCCGCCCAGCGCTTTGCCAAGCGTGCCGGTCAGAATATCCACCCCGTCGACCACGCCAAAATGCGCCGGCGTGCCGCGCCCCTGCGGCCCCATGAACCCGGTAGCATGGCAGTCATCGACCATTACCACTGCGCCGAATTTCTGTGCCAGGGAAGTGATTTCAGGCAACTTCGCCAGATGTCCGTCCATCGAGAACACCCCGTCGGTGGCAATCATGATAAACCGTGCACCGGCCTCCTTTGCCTCAACCAGCCGCGCCTCAAGCTCTGTCATATTGGAATTGGCATAACGATAACGCTGCGCCTTGCACAGCCGGATGCCGTCAATGATCGATGCATGGTTGAGCGCATCGGAAATAATCGCGTCCTCGCCCGTCAGCAGCGGTTCAAACAGCCCGCCATTGGCATCGAAACACGCCGCGAACAGGATCGCGTCGTCCTTGCCCAAAAATCCCGCCAGTCGTTGCTCCAACGCGCGGTGTTGATCCTGCGTGCCGCAGATAAATCGCACGGACGCCATGCCAAATCCACTCGTCTCAAGCGCCGCCTTGGCCGCGGCAACAAGACGCGGATGGTCCGCCAGTCCAAGGTAATTATTGGCGCACAGATTGACCACGCGCTCGTATCGCTTGCCGCCTAGCTGCACATCGATCCGGCCAGCCTGTGCCGAGAGTATCTCGCGTTCGGTTTTATAGAGGCCGGCGGCCTCAATCTCACGCAAATTCTCAGATATGTGGTCTAGAAAGGTCCTATGCATGGCAAGACTCCTGTTCTGAGTCCTACTATTTCATCTTTACGCAAACTGTCAATATATGGGACGATTTTTCCTCTATAACGGATCGTTTTAAGAATTTTGCACGATCAACAGCGCTTTGGCAGGACCGCCCACTGCACGAATGGAATGGTTGCGGTCAGCAGCATAACGAATGGTATCGTCCTGGCTCAACTCAGCGGCATCTTCGCCGGCGGTAACACTCAACGTACCCGCGAGCACGGTCAGGTGTTCAACACAGCCCTGCCGGTGCGGCTCACTTACCAAGGCACCATTCACTGCGAACTGGATTTCATAAACCTCGAGTCGACCCGCCTGATCCGGAGAGCTCAAAATACGAATTCGACACCCCTCCCCTGTACTGTCAATCGTCGGGGTCCGCCGCGCCCGCATAATTTCTATGATTGTGCTGTCACCACTATCTTCGTCCAATAGTCCGGCAAAATCGACTTGTAGCGCGCGCGTCAAACTCCAGAGCGTCGCAACTGTCGGACTGGATTCGCCCCGCTCGATCTGCGAGAGCATGGAGCGGGAGACGCCAGACAGCTTAGCCATCGCCTCAAGGCTCAACCCTTTGCTTTTTCGGGCGTCCTTAAGCCGATTGGCTAACAGATCGGCAATGTTGTAATCTGATTTCATTCCATAAACTGCGAAACGGATATTCACCTGTCAATGGTCGGCAAACGCGCACCTGGGCAAACCGGCTATATCGCAGTGCATCCATTTCTTTGGTTGAACCATTCTATTACCAGCCTGAACTGTCGCTCCGGCTGGCGCAGACGGCAGCGGCGGGTAACTGCCTGAATGCCTTTCAATCGATTTCATCCGAGGGCACGATCCAAGTTTCCTTCAGCCCCTCATTGCGCCATTCAACATAGTGAGGTTGGTTCTCCACCGCCTCCATATAGGTCAGAGCCCCGGCATTGACGTCGAGGCCATAGGTGCGGAACCTTGAGACCACCGGCGCGAACATGATATCGGCCGCACTCCAGGCGCCATAGAGGAAAGGCCCGTCGCGGCCAAAATCGCCTCGGGCTTCGGCCCACAGCGCGATGATGCGGCTCACGTCATTTTTCACCCCGTCACTGACGGGGAGAATCTCAACGGGACGTCGGAAATTCATCGGGCAGACACCGCGCAGGTCCGTGAACCCGGAATGCATTTCCGCTGACGCGGAGCGGGCATGGGCGCGGGCCAACGGGTCGGCGGGCCAGAACCCGGCGTCCGGATGACGTTCAGCCAA
The DNA here is from genome assembly GCA_003232175.1 of Hyphomicrobiales bacterium. Taxonomy (GTDB): domain Bacteria; phylum Pseudomonadota; class Alphaproteobacteria; order Rhizobiales; family SZUA-8; genus SZUA-8. The sequence goes on from QILX01000231.1 coordinate 2,856, forward strand.
GCTTTCGATAATCGCCAGACTGTCCCAGATAGTGGCGTCGCCATCGATCAGCACCGGCACGCAACGCGAGGGTGAAAAATCGCCGATGCGGGCCTCCCATTCCTCGGTCTCCAGCGGGATCAGCACCTCTTCATACGGCGCGCCGGAGGCCTTGACAGCAAGCCAACCGCGTAAAGACCACGAGGAATAATTCTTGTTGCCGATTACGATTGTGTACATTCTTGTTCCCCTGCCGTGCTTTAACGCTTTGATTTGTCTTCTGATTTGGCTGCATCAACCGCCCCACCGGCCTCACGCCAGGCGCCAAAACCGCCTTTGATATGGCACACCGGGGCGAGCCCCATGTCCTGGGCGCTTTTGGCCGCGAGAGCCGAACGCCAGCCTCCGGCGCAAAAAAACACAAAGCGCTTGTCCTGGGCAAACACCTCGCGGTGATAAGGGCTGTCGGGATCGATCCAGAATTCCAGCATGCCGCGCGGCGCGTGGATTGCACCAGGCACCCTGCCCTCCCGCGCCAGCTCGCGAATATCGCGAAGATCGACAAAGACAACATCATCGCGGCCCAAAAGCGCCATCGCCTCGTCCGGCGCAATGGTCTGAACAACGGC
>QILX01000125.1 GCA_003232175.1 Hyphomicrobiales bacterium
CGGAAACCCGCAAGCGCCTGGGGCACACCTTCATCGGTGGCCCGCAAAGCCGCGCGCTCGGCGCCAAGTTCGGGGTTGTTGGCGTAGGCAAGGGCCAGGGCTTCGCGCAAGGTCTGGGCGGTGACCGGAGATGCCAATGGCGTCAGCGCCAGAACCATCGCGGCCAGGCTGACGCGCCATCTGAAATCAGAACCGCTGGCTTTTGTTGACGACATCCCCACACCGAACCTCCAACTGGGTATTAAAAGAGTATTAACTTATACAATTAACAGGACTGAAACCATTGGCGCTATTGCCCCACGGCCACATCGTCGCAATTTCGTAACAAAATTGCCCGTATTTGCAAATAAACCTCAGAAAACAAAGCTTTTATTCACCGCAAAACCTGGCAATGGCGTCGCCATGGCTTCAAATACCTGCCGGGTGCCCATCGTGGCGTCCTGGCGGGTGATCACTGTCGCGCGCCCGAGTTGCCCCGTGCCAACAATGGCCACCAGCCGGCCACCTGGTGCAAGTTGCGCCACCAGTGCATCGGGCACCGCTTCCACCGAACCGTTCAAAAAAATCACATCATAAGGGGCCTCGGCCTTATATCCCGCCTCGAGCGGACCCTGGACCACCGCGACATTGTCCACCCCAAGGGCCGACAGTGTTTCACCGGCTGTTGCGCCAAGGTCGGGATCGGATTCCAGCGCCACCACCGATCCGGCCAGCCGGGCCAGCACGGCGGCGGAATATCCAGTCGCGCAACCCACATCGAGCACCAGATCGTTCCGCCCGACCTGCGCCATTTGCAGGAGTTTGGCAAAGGCAACAGGCATCAAAAGCGCCCGCTCGCCCTCAAGCGGGATTTCGACATCGGCATAGGCTGTCGCGGCCTGGGCCGCCGGAACAAAACGCTCGCGCATAACTTCGGACATGGCGTCAAGAATGCCGGTGCTGTGGACGGCGTCGGTAAAAATCTGTCCCGCCACCATATTCGCCCGTGCTCGCGCCAGATCGCCCATCGGTGCCTCTTCGCCAATTGCCGCCGCTATGTACGTGGCAGCGAATTTATTCCCCGTCGACAAGTATCTAGGCTCTGCCCCCAAAATAGCAATGCCAAATTTCACGGCTGGTGGGTCAATTCACAGCGAAAGCAAGCTGGTAGCGCAGTGGAACCTTGCCCTTCGGGATATTTCGCCGCCATGGCCGTTCAGAATACGGATACTTTTTGGGAAAATGAGCGGTGCTGCAATCGATCATTCCCGTTTTGTCGAGTTATGCACCGCCCATATCTTGCGTCGGAACGCCTGGGAGGCCAATATTCACCGGGAGGGCGGTTTCCAAACCATGAGATGTTGCCCAAAAGGGTTCGCCGTTGCGTAAGCGGTTACAGGAGCAGGCCAACGCCCGCCCCACGGTCAATGATGTGGCCAAGGCCGCTGGTGTATCGACGGCTACGGTTTCCCGGGTTCTCAATGCCTCAGCCGATGTGTCCGATGCCCTGAAAATCAAGGTCAACCAGACCATGGTGGATTTGGGTTATGTCCGCGATGCGACGGCCCGGGCGCTGGCGACGCGGCGGTCGTTTCGGCTTGGCATCATATTACCGAGCCGGATGGGGTCCATTGTATCGGAAATTTTGGCCGCATTTGAAAACTCATGCAATATCAATGGCTTTGGAACGTTTGTCGTGCGTTCCACCTGGGAACGGGCGGACATTCAAAGTAGCTTCCGCCGCCATCTGGAGCACGGCGTCGAGGGTGTTTTTGCCGCCGGGCCGCTTGATGATGCTGACTTTGTCTCGCTGAGCACGGGGCGCGAGGTGGCACTTGTATCCCTGGTTGACGTTGAAATGAAACGGGCGATTTTTGCCGGAGGTGCAGGCTCCAAATCCGAGACCCAGGAGACCGCCTCCGATGGTTTTGCAACACCGGGGACGATTGAATTTGCGCTTTGCGGCGCGGCCCATCGGCTAACAATTTTGCTCACCGGAATGGGACACAGGCGCATTGCCATCGTGACCGAACCGCACACCGAATCGCCTTATTGCGCTGGATTGGCCCAAGGGGTCGGGCTGGGTCTCGCCGATGGCGGGTTTTCCGGGCCCCTGATCATCGAAGCTTCAGGCACCGTTGAAGCCGGCGCTCACATTTTTTCCACACTGATGGATCAGCCGGCGCCGCCCACGGCAATCCTGTGCGCCACCGATGCCGTGGCAATGGGCATGTATTTCGAAGCCAGCCGCCGCGGCCTATCGATACCTGGCGATATCTCGGTTGCCGCGCTCACCAGCCCCTCAACTGCCCGGGCGATGACGCCGGCGCTGTCCGGCATTGATCTTGACCCGGCGGAAATCGGCCGCCTGGCAGGGGAAAACCTCATGGCCCGGATTGAAGAACGACCGGTGGCGGAATATGTCCGCCTGCACGCCGGTCTCACCTTGCGCGATAGCCTGGGGCCGCCAAAACAAGATTAGGACCGCCGACGCGGGGCACGGCGGTGGTGGAGAAATCAATTCCCCGGGAAACTGGAGGCCACGCCCGGAATCGAACCGGGGTACGCGGATTTGCAATCCGCTGCGTCACCACTCCGCCACGTGGCCTTCATTGCTGATATCAACGATTTGTGGTTTTTACGTCAATAGAGCATTTTCGCTTTAAATAGAATCAGCACGGACCGGTGTTGATTAATCGTGCATGGTTCCATGTAAAAGGCCTGGTGACCTTGCCGGTCACTGGTGTCCTTAAATACCGTTGATGAGGCAAGTTGGCCCCTGGCGCATGTCACATATACAATTATAAAGCATATTCTTCAAAACGCGCCTCGACAGAGCCCTATTCCGGCCCCATATTGGGTGGGGAATTAACTGGCCCTTAGGGCCGCAACAGTAAGGATGGGACGATGAATATCGTCAGCGCAGCAAGTGGCAGAGCCCGCACCTTCATTTTCACTGTCGGCTTTGCCTCGGCCCTTGCTGTGAGCCTTGCTTCGGTGACCGTGGTCAGCGCCCAGGAGGCTTTTGACGACCGTCAAAGCATCTATATTGACGGATCAACGCCTGTCGATGCGCAAACACGGGCCCGCGTTGATGCGTATTTCGACGAAATCCGCAATCGCGAGCAGGCCCGGGCGGAAGAACGCGAGCGATTTAACCGCTTCATCTATCACGACAACATCTTCGGCGCCCAGCAGATCGGTCGCTGGTAGTCCTTCATATCCGTACTGCCTTTGTTGTGGAGTCTTGCTGCTTCACGGCTACAAGTGGATATCCACCCGCTTGTTTCCAGTCGATGGCGCACAATCTGATATCCGGCCCATACGGCCACCTGATCCGGCAAATTTCCAGAAAATTTCCTTGCCTACGAATTTGAAGCGAGCTGCAAGGCAAGCTAAAGCGTGTCGCGATCATTCTGATTCGCGCCACTGCTTTAGATCTTTGTTTTCGCATGTCTTTTTTCCCAAAACCGGTTCCCACTTT
>QILX01000256.1 GCA_003232175.1 Hyphomicrobiales bacterium
TCCTGGGCTTTGCGAATTATTTTCGGTTCAATTGTCGCGGCAAATCGACCGGCTCTGCGATAGAGTGTAACCAAGCGCTGCACATCGGTTTGCACCCGCGCTCGGGTGAAGACCGTTCGCGGTCGGGACTGCACTTCGGCTAACAGCTGCTTGTTTTCGAATTTTTCGTTACCCTCAAAGGCAACGCGGTTGATGATAGGGTTCTCGACAACTTTGACTACAAGGGTATTGCCGCGGCGGCTGATCGTGACATCGGCAAATAAGCCGGTCGCAAACAAGCCTTTCAGGGAGTCGTTGACCAAAGCTGGATCGTAAGTATCACCACGATTGATGCGCATATAGGACCGGACGGTTTCGTCTTCGATCCGCCGGTTGCCCTCAACAACGATGTCCTGCACCACACCTTGCGCCTTTGCCGGAGCCAGGTCGGCAACACCCATTATGAGGGAAACCACAAGGAAAATCGCGACCGTCAGGCCTCTTCCAAATTGACTGGTCGGTGTCATAAAACCCCTATATGAAACAATCCCTTTCGGGCGCCCCCACAACCGCTTGTAGCGGCTATTTTGTCTAAATGGAACAGGCTGATCATAAAACTTGAAGGTGAACAAGATCATTCCATGTTGCAAAAATCATCAGCATAAGGACAAGGCCTATGCCGATCCTAAAACCAAGGTCCTGACTAGCGGCACTAAGTGGTTTCCCGCGCAGCCATTCAATGGCGTAATAAACCAGATGTCCGCCGTCAAGCATCGGAACCGGAAAAAGATTGATCAGCCCGATGCTGACGGAAAGCACCGCGGTAAGATTGATTAGCGTCAGAAAACCCAAGGTCGCGGCCTGGCCTGAAATCTGCGCAATGCGGATGGGTCCGCCAAGCTGATCGGCGGACTCTGAACCGGTTACCACTCGTCCAAGGTAGCTGAGCGTCGTGGATATGACATTCCAGGTCTCGGAAACACCCAGGCCAATAGACGTGATTGGGTCAGTTTTAATAATCTTCACGGCTTCGGGGTCGGCGGTTCGGCGTATTCCAAGGACACCTACACGCATCTTGTTGCCAAATGCGTTGGTAATTTCCTGCAAGCGCGGCGTAACGCTCAGCTCTACTTGTCCGCCATCGCGTTCAACGACCACCGTCAGGACTTCTCCGGCGCTGCGGCTGACAATGCGCTGAAGATCAATGAACGAGCTGATCTGAGAATCATCAATCGACAAAATCATGTCGCCCGGGGCAAATCCAGCCTCTTCTGCCGCACTCCCGGCGCTGATTTCGTCAACAAGTGGCGACAATGTCGGTCGGCCTACCGTCGTGAAGACAACGGCGAAAATAACAATGGCGAGTATGAAATTTGCAATTGGGCCTGCGGCAACGATAGCCGCCCGGCTCGCCAGAGGCTTATCCTGAAAACTGCCGGAGCGCTCGGCCTCCGTCAGGTCCAGGTTACGGTCCGGCATGCTCGCGGCATTTTCATCACCGCGAAACTTTACGTAACCGCCCAAGGGGATCCAGCAGATTTTCCACCGTGTCCCTAGCCGGTCATCGAAACCGAAGATTTCGCGGCCAAAACCGACAGAAAAACTATCGACCGCCACACCACACCAGCGGGCGACGAGAAAGTGGCCAAGTTCATGAAAAAAGACCACCACTGTCAATACAAACAGAAACGGCAGTATGTAGCCATAAATCACGCCAAATAATTCGCCCAACCCGCCTAAATCCATTTTGATCGTTCCTCGATAATGCCACCGGCTGCATTGCAAAAACGTTTTAACATTTTAGCTATGCGAAACAAGTGTCTGATTTGATACTAATTCCCAATATGGAGCCCATAGCCGGGGCCCGAGACTGAACAAGCACATTGCTTGCCAAACACAACGACTTGCGTTTTTTAGTCGCAACACAGGCAGGCTTCTGCCAGGAACTGGAATCAAATCTGAATTCATTATTGTGGGCACAGCGCATTTGGGCAATTTTTCCCAACATTTCGGCGAGAATGTGATTTGTGAGGCAACCGCGAAAATAGGCGCCGACTGTGACATGATCGCCAACATCAGGTTCGCCAAACCACCAATTTATAGCACTTGCGTTGAACGCCAATTTTACATGACAAGTCTTGTCCCAAAATGGGATGCCCCGATAGTCTGTCCATATCTCCCATAACCGCAAATGCTCACCACACAATCAATCCTTGCCCCGGTGACAAATATCCAGCGCGGCCGGCCCCGATTGCATAAGCAACAACACAGGCAAAAAAGAGCCCGTCGACACGGTCCAGCACGCCGCCATGGCCAGGAATAATCGTGCCGGAATCCTTAACCCCAGCGTGCCGTTTCAGCATTGATTCGGCAAGATCGCCAACTTGCGCCGCAACACTCAAAACCGCAGCTACTATTCCCATGCCCAACACCGATCCGCCTTCAGTCGCGCCGGCCAAGGCCATGCCGGACAATAGTGCGGCCACAAGCCCACCAAAAGCGCCGGACCAGGTTTTGCCCGGCGAAATTGAAGGTGCAAGTTTTGGCCCGCCAAACCGGCGTCCAACAAAAAAGGCACCGATATCGGTGGCCCAGACCGTGACAAAAACCAGTGTGACCGCAAACAGACCCAAATTGTCAGTATGGCGCAATGCCACCAAGGCAAGCGCGGGAAGACCAATATAAAGCACACCGAGAAAACAGAGACCCAGCAAATCCCGGGTGACAGCGTCATAGATCACCGCCAAAAATGCGCTTAGCGCCAGTGCGGCCACCCCCCACTCCGGACCGGCAAGCAGATAAACGAAAATTGGTACAATGGCGGCAAAAACCAGAATGATGAAATAAAGCCCGAAGGGACGGGCTCCCAGCATCCGCCCCAGCTCCCAGGCCGCTACGGAGCTAATCAAGCCGACAAGAGCAGCGAATAAAAATCCGCCAAACCAGATGGCCGCCAACGCAACCGGCACCAGGATAATTGACGAAATAACCCGCAACTTCAATTCACTACAAGCCCTGGTGCCACTCATCTTTCGGCACGCCCGCGGCTTCAGATCGCCGGTTGGGCGGTTAGCCCGCCAAAGCGGCGGTCGCGGCGCAAAAATTCCGCCATGGCAGCTTCAATATGTTCGACGCCAAAATCCGGCCACAGCACATCCAGAAATATAAATTCGGTATAGGCACACTGCCACAGAAGAAAATTCGACAGACGTTTTTCGCCGCTGGTTCTGATTAAAAGATCGGGATCAGGCATATCGGCGGTATCCAGAAAGCCTGAAAGGACGTCTTCATTTATGTCTTCAGGGTCCAGCTGGCCTGCGGCCACGGCCTGGGCGGCGCGGGTCGCGGCACGGCAAATTTCGGCTCGGGAGCCGTAATTGAAGGCAATGGTCAGGTTCAATCCGGAATTTTTCGCCGTAAGATTTGTGCTTTCGCCGAGTATTTTAAGGATATCGCC
>QILX01000213.1 GCA_003232175.1 Hyphomicrobiales bacterium
GCAATGGCGATCAGGGCCAGCACCGATGAGGCAATCATCAACAGCAGCGAGACCGCGTTCAGGACCGGCGTCGAGCCCTCCTTGAGGCGGTCAAACATGGTGATGGTAAGCGGCGCGTCCGAGCCGACCAGCATCAAGGTGGTATTGAAATTCTCAAAACTCATCAGGAAGGCAACAATGCCGGCTCCGACAAGGGCGGGCATCAAAAACGGCATCGTGACCGTCCGCACCGCCCCCAAGGGTGTCGCGCCAAGATTAAGCGCGGCCTCCTCGAGCGATATATCGAATTTTTTCAGCCTTGCGGCGATGACCAGGGTGGCAATGGTGGTGATGAAGGAAAACTGCCCCAGGATGACCAGCACCAGCCCCGGCCGCAAGGCTTCGATCTCATAACCGGTCATGTCTTCGAACAGATTGACCACCTGATTGGAAAAAACCAGAATTGAAATGCCAAGAATAATGCCCGGTATGACCAGCGGCAGCAGCATCAGAACATATAAAAGCCCCTTGAACGGAAACTGGGCCCGCTCGAACAAAAAGGCGTTGCAGGTGCCGATAAAGATCGAAATCGCCGTCACCCAGAAAGCGACAAAGGCTGAAATGCCGATGGAACCAATGATGCCGCGTTCGTAAAATACGCCAAGTTTCGGCTCGGTTGGATTGAAAAACCAGTCCCAGGTGAAGCCCTTCCACGGCAGGGAAGGAAACAGCGAATCGTTAAAGGCAAACACCGACACGACGATAAGCGGCGCGCCAAGATAGATGAAAAACAGGACGATATAGGCCCCATAGGCGATGCGCAGCGAACGGTCCTGTTTGATGGTCGGGATCATTTGCCTAACCCATGGTCTTGGAAAGGGACTGGCCGCTTAGTTTCAAACCCGCCCAGACGATCAAAGATGACAGCAACAGCAGCAGGAAACCAAAGGCCGAGCCCTGTTCCCAGTTAAACCGGGTAATGAACTGGGCGTAAATCTGCTCGGTGAACCACAGGCTGTCCTTGCCCCCAAGCAGCACCGGTGTGAGATAATTTCCCAACGACAACATGAAAACGACAATGCAGCCGGAAACGATGCCGGGCATGGCGTGGGGAATGACCACTTCGCGCAGGATGGAATACCCGCTGCCGCCCAGATCGTAGCCCGCCTCGATCATTGAATCATCAAGACTGTCAAGGGTCGTCACCAGCGGTACCACCATGAACAGCATCGAGGTGTAAACCAACCCGACCATGATCGCGGCATCGTTGTAAAGAAACTCGACCGGCCCGCTGACCAGCCCGGACCATTGCAGAAATCCGCTGAGAATACCGCTTTCGCGCAGCAGGATCATCCAGCCGAAGGTGCGAACCAGTTCAGAGACCCAGAACGGCACCAGACAGAGTAAAAACAGCGTCGCCCGCAAACGGCCCTTGGCGATCTTGGCGATGTAATAGGCAACCGGGAAACCGATCAGCAAGGTCAGAAACGTTGCCGCGATCGACATGATCGCCGTGCGCCCGAACGTGTTCCAGTAAAGCGGCTCTTCAACGAAGGCCATATAATTTGCGATACCGGTTTCATAGACCCGCACATCGACCTTCTCGCTCAGCGACAACATGAACATGTTGATGTGTGGGATGATGATCAGGGTCGACAGCCACAACAGCAATGGTGCCATCAACAAGAGCACCCCGAGTTTCCGGCCCGCCGCCACTAGATCACGCCGACATCGTCTGAGGCGGCAAAACACCTGGCCTGGGCCCGCCCCCAACCCAGATGCACCTCGGTTCCGGGGGTAAGTTCGGCGAACTCACCGGTTTGCGGCAGGGCGACATCGACCTGGGTGCCGGTGGCTGTTTCGCGCACCAGCGTACGGCTGTTGGCACCGTTGAACAGCACCGCTTCCACTGTCCCTTGCAGATTGTTGTCGAACTTGCCCACCCCTTTGGCATCGAACGAAATGACGATCGATTCAGGGCGGACGAAAATGTCAACATCATCGCCTTTGCTCAAGGGTTGAGAGATGGGGCCGGCCAGAATCGCCAGCCCGTCCGTGGCGCTGACCTTGGCGCCTTTGGCATTGCGGGTCTGAATCTTGCCGCGCCAGCGGTTTGAATCGCCGACAAAACCGGCGACAAAAGCTGTGGCCGGATCGTAATAAAGCTGGTGCGCCGTGCCAACCTGCTCGAATTCGCCTTTGTTCATCACCGCAATCTGGTCAGACATCACCAAAGCCTCTGACTGATCATGGGTGATGTACACAAAGGTTGTATCGAACTGGCTTTGAAGTTTCTTCAGCTCGACTTTCATATGGTCGCGCAGCTTCAGATCAAGCGCGCCCAAAGGCTCGTCGAGCAACAGCACATCGGGGTCCAGCACCATGCACCGCGCAATGGCGACGCGCTGCTTCTGGCCGCCGGAAAGCTGATTGATATTTTTCGGTCCCGCATCTGGCAGCCCGACCCGCTCCAGCACCGCGCCGACCTTTTTGGCGATTTCAGGTCCGGGCAGCCCGCGCCGCCTGAGCCCGTAACCGATATTGCCGGCAACATCCATCATCGGGAACAGCGCCAGATGCTGGAACACCATATTGACCGGCCGCCGGTTTGGCGCCACGTCCAGCACCGACCGCCCCTTGATGAGGATATCGCCGCTCGAGGTGTCCAAAAACCCAGCGATCATCCGCATGATCGTGGTCTTGCCGCAGCCCGATGGTCCCAGAATGGAGAAAAATGATCCCTTGGGGACAGTGAACGACACATCTTTTACGGCGATGAAATCGCCAAAGGATTTTGTGACGTGTCTGCACTCCAGGTCGTGCGAGAGCTGATCGGAATCAGACATATTGTGTTGAATTTCTCCGAAAAATGGCGATGCCCGGAAGATCCGGGCATCGCTTCGTCGTCTGTTAGTTGGCCGCCTTCACGCGATCCAGAACCTTGCCTTCCATGTCTTCAAGACCTGGAGGCACCGGGGGATACCATTTGATATTGTCGATGGCAGCCTGCGGGAAGCTTTCCTGAAAGCGTTTTTTCAAGTCAGCTTCAGCAAACTCATCAGCGCCCTTGGAGGCGGTGAAGTTACCGGCGGCAGCGGTGATCATCGCGGCGATCTTGGGCTGCATGACAAAGTTGATCCACTTGTAAGCGGCATCTTCAGCTTTGGTTTTACGCGGCAACACAAAAGTATCGATCCAGCCAAGCGCGCCTGATGCCGGGGCCACAAACGTGATGTTGGCGTTTTCCTTGTTGAGCTTCCAGCCGCCGGTGTCCCACGCCATGGCGGCAACCGCTTCACCGGACCGCATGAGGTTGAGCAGGGCGTCGCCACCGGACCAATAGGCTTTGACATTGCCCTTGCACGCGATGAGCTTGTCCTGAACCTTGTCAAGGATCGACTGATATTTGGCCTTGTCGCCATAAGCGGCGAAGGGGTCCATGCCCATGGCGAATCAGGCGATAGGAGACTTTTTCGCTGAGCCCGTCACCGCAAAGATCGGTGTAGTCTTTCACCATTCCCGCCTTGGTGCTGTCAACCAAAAGACCGCTGGTGCCCCAGACATGGGGAACGCCATAGATTTTCCCGTCAAGGGTGGTGTTGGATTTTGTCGCATCCAGCATGGATGTAATAAAGAGGCTTGCATCGATCTTGGAGAGGTCCATTGGCTTGTAGATGTCGTGCTCTGCCTGAGCACCGGTAATGCGGTCCTGACTGGGCTGGGCCAGATCAAAGCCGCCGCCGCCGGTGGCGCGAAGTTTGGCGATCATCTCTTCATTATTGGATTTTGTGACCTTGACTTCGATGCCGGTTTCTTTGGTGAACATCTGAACGACATTCTCCGGGGCATAGCCGCCCCAGGTCAGGAGCCTCAGGGTCTGCGCCTG
>QILX01000242.1 GCA_003232175.1 Hyphomicrobiales bacterium
ATGGAGCGCGATGGCATAGCGTTGGGCCCGCTCGCAGAAGAAGGCGATGCGCTGGGCAAAAAAGGTAAAACCCCGCTTTATGCCGCCATAAACGGCAAGGCCGCGGCGGTCATTGCCGTTTCCGACCCGATCAAATCAAGCACGCCGGCGGCAATAGAGGCGCTTCATGGTCTGGGCCTAAAGGTGGCGATGATCACCGGCGACAATCAGGGCACCGCCGAAGCCATAGCGCGCGAGCTGAACATCGATCACGTGGTGGCCGAAGTCCTGCCCGAAGGCAAGGTCGCGGCCCTGGAAGCTATGCGCGCCGACGGCAACAAGCTGGCATTTGTCGGCGATGGTATTAACGATGCGCCCGCCCTGGCGGTGGCCGATGTCGGCATCGCCATCGGCACCGGCACTGATGTCGCTATCGAAGCTGCCGATGTCGTGTTGATGTCGGGTGATCTGAAGGGCGTGGTCAATGCATTTGCAGTCAGCCAGCGCACCATGACCAATATCCGCCAGAATCTCTTCTGGGCCTTCAGCTACAATACTCTGCTGATTCCGGTTGCCGCCGGCGTTCTTTACCCGTTTAGCGAGATTTTGCTGTCACCGGTGCTGGCAGCGGGCGCAATGGCTCTTTCCAGTGTATTTGTTCTGACAAACGCCTTGCGCCTGCGTTGGGTGAAACCAGCCATGCTGCAGGAAACAGATACCCCCTCTCCCCAGTCAGACGGTGCCCTGACCGTGGCGCCCGCGACTTGAGTTGGCGTAGACGGGCCAGCGCAGTCTGCTCAAAAAAATGCTCTAGCCGGCAACCTCGTCGATCAGCGCCATGACATGGGCCACGTGCAAGTCGCTTTCGTGTTTCTGCGCGGCGTCGAAGGGGGGGACCGGCGGGCGGCAAACACCGGAGGCAAAGACGCCCTCGGCCTGCCTTAGGCGCTTGAAAAAGCTGATGCTGGTCCAGATATGCTGGTTGCTGAATGCCAGAGTCGGCAGGATTCTGCCGTGCAACCGGCGCGCGCCGGCCTCGTCCCCGGCCTGAAACCGGCGATGGATCTCAACATATAATTGCTCCATACAGGTAGGCATGAAGGCGTGCACACCACGGCGCAAGGCATCGACCATCTGCATCACCGCCCAGCCGCCACACACGTGCAGCCGTCCGTTCGTGGCCGCCAGAACCTGACTGTATTTAGGGCCGGCCGGAGCCACCTCAATCTTCAGGCTGGCAAATCGCGGCACCGCTTCGGTCAGTGCCACCACCTCCTCCAACGGCAGGCCGGGGCCGGTCCAGTCCAAGTCCTGGATCATCAGGAAGTCGGGTCCGGCTTCGGCGATTTGCGCCAACATCTCCAGGCGTTCAGTCGCCCCGCCCGGCGGCGGCTGACACAATATGCCATGGGCGCCAATGGCGGCGGCGTGGTGCGCCCGCTCCAACCTGGCGGTTTGCGTTTCATCGGTCACCGACACGATCACCGCTATCCGCCCGGCGGCGTGGGCCACGGTGGTTTGCACCACGGCACGGATTTCATCTGCCGTCATGCTGGGCGCCTCGCTTGCCACCGCAAGGCACAGCATGCCGGCACACCCGCTGTCCACGCAATGGTCCACCAGGCGACGAATGCCGGACAGGTCAACCGAGCCTTCAGCATCGAATGGCGTGTTCAAACTGGGTACAATGCCGCGCAAGCCGACCGGGCACAGATCACTGCTCGAACCTGACTGCGATGACCAGACTGACGCGGGTGACACGGCACGATCTCCAGTTCGAGCACAACATTCAACAAACTACCACGGCAATTCGAGCATGAATCCGGGAATAAATTCAAGCGGATTCCAGCCGCCGCAGACGTGCCTTCAACACGACAGCGCCCGCAGTGGCTGTATATTCAGCCGCTGATATTGTTAGCGCTCAAAGGCTGTGATTTTCAGCCCCGGCAATATTTTACTGGAAATTGCCTTACCTTACGTGATGCAAGTGGCATGGCATTCACCTGTTGCCAACAGATACTTACGAGTGCGCCGGGCCTGCGCCGGCCTTTTTGTACAACACGACCTTTGTTCCCAACGGAACCTGGTTATAAAGCTCGATGACCTGGTCATTCACCAACCGGGCGCAGCCATTGGACACTGCAGTACCGATAGTGCGGGGGTTGTCGGTGCCGTGAATGCGCAAGAATGAATCGCCCTTCCCACGGGTAAACAGATAAAGCGCCCGGGCACCCAGCGGATTTTTGATGCCGCCCGGCATGCCGTCGGCCCATTGGGTGAACAGTTCGGGTTCGCGTTCAATCATGTCCTGGGTGGGAGTCCACTCCGGCCATTCCTTTTTGGCACCTACAAAAAATACACCGGGATGGTAGAGGTTGCCACGACCGACACCGACACTATAACGCATGGCCCTGTCATTAGGCAGCGTCCAGTACAAATAGAACTGGTCGGGATAAACATGAATTTCCCCCACTGGAAGACTGTTTGGCCGAAGCCGGACTTCGCGTGGCATGTACTTTTGGGGCAGAACATATTTTTTCCCACGAACCTTGTGCGCCAGTGCCGGAGACACAAGAGGAGACAGGCCCAGCAGACTTGCGGCCAAGCTGGATGTCAATAATTTGCGGCGGTTCAACATACTAATTCCTCACCTCTTGTGATTTCATCGCCAACAATATCCACCCAAAATCTGTCCGAAATATACGTATAAATCCGGCATTATTACCAGTACATTACCAACACATTAACACTATGGCGACGTCCATTTAATTCAAACAATCATTTTGCGTGAGCTTGTGGGTTGGGCTCTGGCTGGGATTTCAAAACCGTACAGGCGGCAAAATGTAACCGCAATTATCCAGCATGGGAGCAACCAGGTGTTGTAGGCGGCGTTCACAGGCGGAATGTGGCATGTTGGGTGAGTTGGCATAATCACCACCGAAATAAGTGCCATTGGCGCGGCCAGTTTTGCAGATCAGCAACTGGTTCATTCACAAGGAATCCACCGCTTCTGCACATCTTATCCTAAGGTTTTCAACATCAGATATACACCATCCTTCCAAAAGTTCTCTAAATGTTCTTGACGTGAACTTAACAAGAACATTAAGATATTCGATCAAAGGGGGCGATCATGGTCGCATCGGTGAGTACTGTGGCGTTTTGTGGCATCGAGGCTCGGGCGGTCGATGTACAGGTGCAAGTGGCCTCGGGTCTGCCGGCGTTTTCCATTGTCGGGCTGCCCGACAAGGCGGTAGGGGAAAGCCGAGAGCGCATCCGAGCCGCTCTTCATGCCATTGGGCTAGCGCTGCCGCCAAAGCGTATAACCGTAAATCTGGCGCCTGCCGATCTGCCCAAGGAGGGCAGCCACTACGATCTGCCCATCGCCCTGGCACTGTTGGCCGCCCTTGGTGTGGTTTCGCC
>QILX01000287.1 GCA_003232175.1 Hyphomicrobiales bacterium
GTCAACAATGCCGGGATCGGCGAAGGCAAGCTGTTGCTCAACACCAGTGACCAGGAGTGGCGCCGGATCTTGGGTGTCAATCTTGACGGCGCTTTCCGCGTCGCCCGGGATACGGCGCAGCGCATGAAAAAACGCGGTGGCGCCATCGTCAACATCGCCTCGGTGCTCGGCTTCGAGGTGCAGGCCGGGTCAGGCGCTTATGCCGTTGCCAAAGCCGGCATGGTGCAGATGACCCGCGCCATGGCGCTGGAGTTCGCCCGCCACAATATCCGCGTCAATGCCATTGCACCGGGATATTTCCACAGCGAGATGACGAAATCTTATTTTGCCTCCAAGACCGGCCAGGCCCAAATACGCGCGCTGCCCCACGGTCGCCCCGGCAACCCCGAGGAACTGGACGGCGCTTTGCTGCTGCTGGCCTCGGACGCAGGATCTTACCTGACCGGATCGACGGTAATGGTCGATGGCGGTCATTCCTTGTTGATGCCATGAACAACCCCTTCGATATTACCGGAGATGTGGCCCTGGTAACCGGCGGTGGCGGTGGACTTGGCGCCAGGTTTTGCACCGTTCTTGCCGCCAACGGTGCCCGTGTCGTGGTGGCGGACCAAAATCACGACGCGGCAAACGAAGTCGCCGAAGATCTGGTGCGTCAGGGGTACGAGGCCATTGCGGTCAAGGTCGATGTCACGGATGTACCGTCTATCGAAAAAGGATTTGATACCGCCGATTCTCATTTCGGCACCGTGACCATCGCCGTAGGCGGCGCTGGCACCGCGGCGGAAAAATCGGCGCTGCGGATCACACCGGAAGACTGGCGCGCCATGATGGCGGTTAATCTGGACGGAGCCTGGTCCACAGCCCAGATTGCGGCGCAGCGCATGGTGCGGGCCAAGTCGGGTGGCGCGATCATCAATATCAGTTCGATCCTGGGGCTCAAGATCCACCCCCGTCTCGCCCACTACGCGGTATCAAAAGCCGGTGTTATTCAGATGACCAAGGCCCTGGCCATAGAGCTGGTGCGTTCCGGTATAAGGGTCAATGCCATTGCACCGGGATCATTTGAAACCGGTATGACCTCCGGCTTGCTGGCATCGACTTATGGTAAAACCATTATCGCCCGGGTCCCGATGCGCCGGGCAGGCCTATTAAATGAGATGGATGGAGCGTTGTTGTTGCTCGCCTCAAAGGCATCAGGCTACATGAACGGCTCGATCCTTACCATCGATGGCGGCCATGGGCTCGTCATTCCGTAAGGCCGGTTTTGGCACGATGGAATTTGAGATATAACGACATTGGGCAAGAGCTTGCCTTTATGTCAATAATGCTTACCTTTCTGATATCCCCCTGCAGACTTCATAAGGTAAGGAACAGACCGATGACCCTGGCGCGGATTGGCCTTGAGGACAAATACGACCTCACCAAAAAACGCATCCTTTTGTCGGGTACCCAGGCCATTGTTCGGCTTTTGCTGATGCAAAAAGCCCGTGACCGATCTGCCGGCCACAACACCGCCGGCTATGTCTCGGGCTATCGCGGCTCGCCGCTCGGGGGCATCGACCACCAGATGTCGGCAGCGGCTAAATATCTGGTGCCAGACAACATTCTCTTCCGCCCCGGCGTCAACGAGGATCTCGCCGCAACCGCCCTTTGGGGCACCCAGCAGGTCAATTTGCGCGGCGATGGTGATGTCGATGGCGTCTTTGGTCTGTGGTACGGCAAGGGGCCCGGCGTCGACCGTACCGGCGATGTATTCCGCCACGCCAACTTCGCCGGCACTGCCCCGCTAGGGGGCGTGCTCGCCTTTATGGGCGACGATCATACGTGCGAAAGCTCGACCACCGCCCATCAGAGCGAATTTGCCATGATGGACGCCATGATGCCGATCCTCAGCCCCGCCGGGGTTCAAGAGATCCTCGATTACGGGCTCTACGGTTACGCCCTGTCGCGCTATTCAGGCTGCTGGGTTGGAATCAAGGCAATCAAGGACACCATCGAGGTCACCGCGACTGTCGATGCCGACCCCCATGCACTTGAAATTATCGTGCCGCACGATTTCGACATGCCGCCCGGCGGGCTTGGCATCCGCAATTCCGAACACGCCCTTGAGCAGGAAGCCCGGCTGCACGACTACAAGCGTTTCGCCGCGGCCCATTTCATCGCCGCCAACAAACTCGACCGCATGGTCTTGGCTGGCGGGCGCAAACCCCGCATCGGCATCGCCACCCTGGGCAAATCCTATCTCGATACCCGTCAGGCCCTGGACGAGCTGGGCATTGACGAGACCCGCGCCGCCGATCTGGGCCTGCGGCTTTACAAAATCGCCGCCCCCTGGCCGCTGGAGCCCGAAGGCATCAAACGGTTCGCCGAGGGACTTGATCTCATCATAGTGGTCGAGGAAAAGCGCTCCCTGGTCGAAACACAGATCCGCGAGCAACTCTACGGCCTTGCCAATGCCCCGGTCATTGTCGGCAAGCGCGATGAGGCTGGAGCTGTCCTGCTCCCGGCCAAAGCGGCCCTCGATCCCAATATGATCGCTATCGCTATCGGTGAACGGGTGCTCAAATTTACCAGCGACCAACGGCTGGCGCAAAATCTCGACAACCTGAAATCTGTCCTGGGGCGCGGTTCCAATGTGCCCGTCGGGGTCGAGCGCATCCCCTATTTCTGCTCCGGCTGCCCCCACAACACCTCTACCAAAGTGCCTGACGGCGCCCGCGCCTATGCCGGGATTGGCTGCCACTATATGGTGCTGTGGATGGACCGCGCCACTGAGGGCTTTACCCATATGGGCGGCGAGGGCGCTAACTGGATCGGCGAAGCGCCGTTTTCCAAACGCCCCCATGTGTTCCAGAATCTCGGCGACGGCACCTACAACCATTCCGGACTTATGGCCGTCCGAGCGGCGGTCTATTCAGGCGTCAATATCACCTTCAAGATCCTCTTCAACGACGCTGTGGCGATGACCGGCGGTCAGGCCAATGATGGCGATCTGACGGTTGAGCGCGTGGCGGCAGAGGTCGCAGCCTTCGGTGCAAAGCGCGTGGTCGTGGTGTCTGATGAGCCGGAAAAATATGGCGGCGGACCGGGGCTTCCCCTCCATGCGAGCATCCATCATCGCGATGATCTGGATGAAATTCAACGCGACTTGCAGACCGTTCCAGGCACCACCGTCCTTATCTACGATCAGACCTGCGCGGCGGAGAAACGCCGCCGCCGCAAACGCGGTCTATATCCCGATCCGCCAAAACGGGTGGTCATCAACGAGTTGGTCTGTGAAGGCTGCGGCGACTGCGGCGTGCAATCCAACTGCGTCGCCATCGAGCCCCTGGAAACAGAATTCGGGCGCAAACGCACCATCAACCAGGCCGCCTG
>QILX01000270.1 GCA_003232175.1 Hyphomicrobiales bacterium
CTTCGGCAGCAGCCAGGGCGCCCAGCTCGCCGCATTTGGCCAGCGGCATATTCCGGGCAAGGCCGTAGAGCAAACCTGCGGCATAAAGATCACCGGCGCCGGTGAGATCGACAACCCTTTCGACCGGCACGGCTTTTACAATGTCAGTCTGCGCCCCGTTTGCAACGACCGAGCCATGCTCGGACCGGGTCACGGCGACGGTATCGACCTCGC
Organism: Hyphomicrobiales bacterium; assembly: GCA_003232175.1. Lineage (GTDB taxonomy): Bacteria > Pseudomonadota > Alphaproteobacteria > Rhizobiales > SZUA-8 > SZUA-8. The sequence goes on from QILX01000270.1 coordinate 214, forward strand.
CGCGTGCCACCTCCAGCGCCTCCATGAGATCGTCGACCTGGTACAGGGATTTCAGCTCGTCCTCATTGGCGAGCAGAATGTCAGCATTGTCGCGGGTAAAGCGGCGGAAGGCGTCCCGGTGGCGGTCGATGCAGAAGGTATCGGAAAGGGTCATGGCGATCCGCCGCCCGGCGGCATGGGCGGCTTTCGCGGTTTTGTGGAAGGCATCCCGGGCGGAGGAGGAATCCATCAGATACCCCTCAAGAAACGATATCGCCGCACCGCCGACAATTTCAGAATCGACATCGTCCGCCGTCAGGTTGACGCACGCTCCCAGATAAGTGTTCATCGAGCGCTCGCCGTCCGGGGTCACTAAAATGAGCGACCGCGCCGTCAGCGGACCCTCAGTTGACGGGGAATTGGTGAAGCGCACCCCCTGGGCGGTGATGTCATGGCGAAAAATTTCGCCAAGCTGGTCATCGCGCACCTTGCCGATATAGACCGACCGACCCGCGAATGAGCCGACACCGACGGTGGTATTGGCCACCGAGCCACCGGAAATCTCGCGCGCTGCGCCCATGTTGCTGTAAAGCTCCTCGGCTTCGGCCATATCGATCAGCCGCATTCCGCCCTTGGGGATATCATGAGGAAGTCATCATCCGCCTGGGCGATGACATCGACGATGGCGTTGCCGATGCCAAGAACATCATGGCGAACTTCTGTCATTTTAAAGCCTTTGAGCTGGATTTTGCGACGGTGCTGGTGATTGCATGGTCTGAGGGAGGAGCGGGTCACCGCCGGAGCCCTTGCGCCAACGGTCCGGGCCCATTACGTCAATGCCGCCAAAGACGCAAGGGGGGAGCTGCCATTGACAACTGCATTTTCACGGGCCCTGGATCAGCTTTTCACCCTGCCATTCCGCTCGGTACTGTTCAAATCCCTCGGGCTGGTTATCGGCATATTTATCGTCATCGCCGCAGCGCTGCAGGCCTTCATCGCCTCATTGCCCGAGATGCCATATCCGTTTTTAGACCAGATCGCCGCCGTTTTGGCCGGATTTGGCATTCTGGTTTCCATGTGGTTCCTCATCGTGCCGGTAACCGCCCTGGTGGCGGGGCTGTTTCTTGATGAAATCGCCGCCGCGGTCGAAAAACGCTATTATCCGGCGGACTCTCCCGGTCGCGAACAGCCCCTGGCAAGGACGATCGCCTATTCAGTACGTTTTGCCCTGGTGGTACTGGGGCTAAATCTACTTGCCCTGCCGTTTTATCTGATCCCGCCCTTGGGGCTGGTCATTCATTTTGTGCTCAACGGTTATCTGCTGGGGCGTGAATATTTCGAGCTCGCCGCTTTGCGTCACATGAGCTTTGCCGATGCTCGTTCGTTCCGGCGACATCATCGCGGTGAGGTCTTTTTCGCCGGAGCAGTGCTGGCGGGGCTTTTGCTAATTCCGGTGGTAAATTTTTTCGTACCTATATTCGGAGCGGCCTTCATGGTGCATGTGTTCAAGGGGCTCTGGTCTCAGAACGAGGCGGGTTTAGCCAGGCGCTGAGGTCTTGTCGGCAAAGGCGCAAACTTCAGCAATCGCGCAGCGCCAGCACTCAGGCTTTCGCGCCTTGCAGATATAACGCCCATGCAGAATCATCCAGTGATGGGCATGCAGGCGATATTGCGCCGGCACTTGTTTTTCCAGGCCCTGCTCGACCGCAAGAGGCGTCTTTCCTGGCGCCAGGCCGGTGCGATTGCCAAGCCGGAAGATATGGGTGTCTACGGCGATGGTCGGCTCGCCAAAGGCAACGTTGAGCACCACATTCGCGGTTTTTCGCCCCACACCGGGGAGCGCTTCAAGGGCCTCGCGGGTTTTGGGCACCTCACCGTCATGACGATCGATCAGCTGCCTGGACAGGGCGATGACGTGTTTGGCCTTGTTGCGGAAAAGCCCGATGGTCTTGATGTGGTCGCGTAGAGCCTCTTCGCCCAGCGCCACCATTTTCTCCGGTGTATCGGCAATCGCAAACAGTGGTCCTGTCGCCTTGTTAACCCCGACATCGGTGCCGACAGTGCGACGGCGACGACCAGCGTGTAAGGGCTGGAATAATTCAGCTCGGTCCGCGGTTCAGGATCAGCGGCAGCCAGCGCCGCGAACATCGTTTCAATGTCATTTTTTTTCACTGACGCCGCCCCTCCACAAAACCCCGCTGGCAGTACCTTAAATCAAGAGGTGCGGAGGGCCAAAGGCCCGATTGGGAGATTGGGAATGCGATACTTCCAGCGATGATATTCAACCTTTTGTCTTTACCCAGGTTGAGATTCATCATGGATCCCCGGATCAAGTCCGGGGATGACGACTTTTAGGACAAAAAATCAACAAGAGGCGAGGAGGGCCGTGAGGCCCGACTGGGAAGGCAAAAAACAAGAGGCGAGGAGGACCGAAGGTCCGACCGGGAAGGCAAAAAACAAGAGGCGAGGAGGACCGAAGGTCCGACCGGGAATGTAAAAAAGCCTACGCGGCGTCAGCGTTTTCGCCTTCTTCGACCTTGGGCCCGCGTCCAATTCCTTTGGACAGCTCGGTTTCCACGTCCTCGACCGCCTGGGGTTCCTCGATTTTCATCGCCATGGCGATTTCCCGGGCCAGACGCTCCAGAGCCGCTTCGTAAAGCTGGCGTTCCGAATAGGATTGTTCGGGTTGGCGTTCGTTGCGATAGAGGTCGCGAACAACTTCCGCCACCTGGATAAGGTCGCCGGAGTTGATTTTAGCTTCGTATTCCTGGGCCCGCCGGCTCCACATAGTGCGTTTGACACGAGGGCGGCCACGGAGGATTTTCTGCGCTCTGGCAATGAGATCGGGGTCGGAGAGTTTGCGCAATCCCACTGATTCGACCTTTGCCGTGGGTACTCGCAGCGTCATTTTGTCGTGTTCGAAAGCGATGACAAACAGCTCAAGTTTGGCGCCGGCGATTTCCTGGGTTTCAATATCGACAATTCTGCCGACCCCGTGTGACGGATAGACGACAAATTCATTGGTTTTGAACCCTAAGCGGGATTTTCTCGTTGCCATTTTTTTTCGACACCTCGCTTGCGGCGCTCGCGGGCGCCGACCAGATTAGGACAAATTGTGAAGGCGTTTGGGCCTTCGGCATTAACCCGCGAAAGGGGTACGGCACCAGCCGCTTGTATCGTTTGCCTCCAACCTTGCGAACCGAAAACGGCTGAAAAGCCGAAAAATCCCTGCCGACGCCTACGACGTCGACTTGGACAATTTCCGAAAGCCGAAAGTATTCAACCTGTCCTGAAAGCGACATTAAGGTCGAACACGGCAGTATCACACGAAGACCGTACGATTTTATAACGCTAATATAACATGTTGGGCGCAATAATGGAAGCCCTGCTGACCTTTTTGCCGGTCAGACTGCCGGCGCGACAGGTAAATTCCTGAAAACAGGGTTACCATGCCTGATGGTCTAAAAACCACGCAAACTGCCATGGTCGGCAGCCGGTACCTCAGTCGCCCTCGCCGGGCTCGGGGGAAAAATACTTTTCAAACTTGTTCTCTTCGCCATCGTATTTTTCGGAGCCCTCGGGGGCGTCGCGTTTTATGGTGATGTTCGGCCACTTGTCGGCATATTCGGTATTGATCTGCAACCACTTTTCAAGGCCCGGCTCGGTGTCGGGTTTGATTGCTTCGGCGGGACATTCCGGCTCACAGACACCACAGTCGATACACTCGTCGGGATGAATTACGAGCATATTTTCACCCTCGTAAAAACAATCGACCGGGCAAACCTCGACGCAGTCCATATATTTACATTTGATGCAGTTTTCGTTGACGATATAGGTCATCCACGTCTCCGGAATTTTGGCCTCACCGGCTCGGCAATGTCCGGGCCACTGAGCCGCGTTACCTAACCCATGGCATGGACCCAGCGCAATGCCTTCAATTGGCGGCACGCCTCCATCGATCAAGCGCCCGGCGTTCACGTTTGGTTGGCCGGCCCTGCCCAGGTTCCCGCCTGCCAGCCATTCCTTGAGCAAAGGGCGTCGCAGAGTTGTCTATGGCAACTTCCGGCGGGCTGAGGTCTTCGTAAAGACCGATGGCCTGGGGATAGGAGCCACGACGCTCCGCCATGTCTGCAATTCTGAATATTTTGACCCGCCCACCAAGGGCAAAAGTGAGCACATCGTCGACCCCCACTGACGTGCTGGCCTTGGTGACCCGGGTGCCGTTTTTCCGCAGCTTACCGGCCGCCGCGAACACCGCCGCCCGGCTTCGGGTTTTGAAAACGCGCGCGTGCCAGAGCCACTTGTCGATGCGTTGGCGCCCACGGGTCATCAGGACTTGGTTTTGTCTTTTTCCATAGCCGCCTTGAGCACCTGAAGGGCGGCGAAAGGCGAATCCTTAACGAATTCGGCTTCGCGGCGGCGCTTTGTCTTTGCCCCGGAACCGGACTTGGACCGATAGTCAGGACCGTTGCCGCTTCTATTGGCATTGCTCCGACTATTTGACTTGTCTTTTGTGGCGCCGGACACAGTATTTTTTGACCGATTTGCCGGATCCCGGCGCTCGCGGCTCCTGCCGGTCTTTCCCGCACCTTCTCCGAGCGCCTTACCGGACGGGCCGTCCTCGCCGCGCCGGGCCTGAGTATTTTTTGATTTCACCCGTGCCGGCCTCCGGCTTTTGGGCTGCCAGACATCGATGAGCCCGGGGTCTTCGAGTTTCGCTGGCACCGGGTCACTATCAGTGTCAGCACCAGGCGATACCGATGGCTCTGCTGCCAAAGTGGGCACCACGGCGGCGGCCTCGGGGGTGTTCAGAAGACTTGCGTCCTGCGCGGATTTCGGTTCCGCCTCTTTGTGTTCACTTTCTCCCGCATCCATCGGCGGTGGCGGAGATGCTTCATCGCGCGAAGCAGATGACGGCGCAACGGCTTCCGCCTTGGCAGGCTTTGTTTCGGCTGTCTCCTCCGGGCCTTCCTCCTCCGCGCCTTGGTCTTTGTCAGCCAATTGCGCCGGCCCGGTCTTTTGAGAGTCTGGCGCGGGCGCGGTGAATTTCTGGCGAACAAAACCCAGTGCTATCAGGATTTGTGCAAAAGCATCCCCCGAACATCCCACCAGCGACATCATGGTGGGCGTTACCGTAAACCCGCCCGAGGGATGGGAGCCTTCGGGCCGGGCTTCATCCGGTTTGCCTGCCCTCCAGTGGACCAGCGGCCGCAAAGTATCTCCCAGCCGCTCCAGCATATCGGCGCGGACGGCGCGGGTGCCGCAAATCCGATAGCCAAGGGCTTCGTAAAAACCTCTTGGCGCATCAGCGGGGACTTCGAAAGATGTCAGGCCATCGCTGGGCATGTCCGGCCAGTCGTCTCGTAGGGTCCCCGATTTTTCTTCCTGGGAAAGTTTAAACAATAACAATCGCAATCCAGCCGCCTGAGGTTTTAGAAGCTGTGGGAAAAACAGGGTAAAGGCTCCGAACCGCAAACCATGGCGCCGCAGCGTTGCCCGTGACGGCTGATCGAGCAGATGGACATCGTGCCAGCAATCCAAGATTTTCCGCCACCCGAAACCCGACACCGCGCGCCAGACCTGTCACTTGGCTGTCAGCATCAAGGCTGAATATGGGGGCCAGAATTTCGGCGATGTGTTGGGTTGTCCAGGTCTCCAGCCGCTTTTCCACCGCTTCAACGTCCGGTGGCGTGATCTGTTCATCGGCCAACAGCTTCAGCCGGG
>QILX01000246.1 GCA_003232175.1 Hyphomicrobiales bacterium
GATGGCGCGGTTAATTTTCGCGATGATATTTACAATCGCGACGAAGCCCTGAGCCTGGCTTTGCGCAATACACGCCAGTTGATCAACTAGCCGTCAATCGTCCCGGGTTGGAGTGTTGGCCCGGATACACTCAAGGCCGCCGCGCACAAGATGTCCGGGCTGCTCATGAATAATTTGCCGATACTTATCCTGACGCTTGGCTCCCGGGGCGATGTCCAGCCCTATATCGCGGTGGGAAAAATCCTAAAGGCCTGGGGCCACGACGTGGTCATTTCGACCAGTCAGGACTTCACTGCATTTATCGAGGCCAGTGGACTGACCGCCGCGCCGCTTTCCATCGATATGAAAGCGCTCATTAAGTCACCGGAAATGCAGGCTGCGATCCATGGCTTCAGGGGCAAGGTCAGGGCCTGGCGGTCGACAAAAGACCTGATTCAGCGGCAGCTTGATGAGATGTTGTCGGTGGCACGGGAAATCGCCCCGCACATCATACTTTATCATCCAAAAGCCGCTGTAGCGCCCTATCTTGCGCGTGAGCTGGGTGCGATTGCCATTCCAAGTTTCCTGCAGCCCGGTTTCATTCCGACAGGAGCATTCCCGCCGGCGTTTCTGCCTGTTCCCGATATGGGCCGAGTTCTGAACCGGCTGAGCGGGCGGGCAATGACGGCGCTGATGGCGCTTGGCCACGGCGCGATTTTGAAACCCTGGCTTGCGCGCCATCCTGACTTGCGCAGAGGCAACCGGATCAGTCCGCTTGATGGTTACCACCCAAGGGGCGCGCCTATCCCCAGATTGCATGCTTTCAGCCGCCATATCGTACCCAAGCCCCTCGAATGGGGGAAGCGTGATCATCTCACCGGCGCGTGGTTTGCGGATACATCGGAGCATTGGTCGCCGCCCGCGGACCTGGCGCGCTTCCTGGACGCGAGGCCGCCGCCGGTCTATGTCGGATTTGGCTCAATGCCGGCCGTTAATGCCGCCAAGTTGACCCGCGACGTTCTTGACGGGTTCCGCCTGTCGCAAACCCGAGGCATCCTTGCAAAAGGCTGGGGGGCGCTGATCGATATTGACGTGCCGGACCACATCCATGTCCTGGACACCGCCCCCCATGACTGGCTTTTCCCCCGCTGCTCTGCGGTCGTCCATCATGGCGGCGCCGGCACGACCCAGGAGGCTTTACGCAGCGGCAGACCGTCGCTGATATGTCCGATCTTCGGGGATCAGCCCTTCTGGGGCAAACGCATCGCAGCGCTTGGCGCTGGACCCGATCCGATCCCGCTTGCAAAGCTCAGTGCTGAAAATTTTGCCGCCGCTCTAAAAGCTCTGCGCGATCCGGCCTTCGCCCGCAATGCCGTGACGCTTGGCGCCGCCATGGACGGGGAGGCTGGTGCTGCAACCGCGGCGGGGCTGATAACTGAACTGAAAAGCTAGAGCGTTTCGCGTTTAGAAGGCACCGATGGCGTTATGAGTTGTAAAAACGGCAGATCGGGGTAACTTTATGCCAATGACATCCAATCGGAAGCTCAGACCGGAAACCTTGCTGGCCCAGGCGGCCCATTTCATCGACAGGACGACCGGAGCGGTGGTGCCGCCGGTGCACACTTCGGTGACTTTTGCCCGCGATCAGAATTACGAGCCGATCGGCGATGCGATCTATGCCCGCTATGGCGGCCCAAATTGCGTTGATGTCGAGAATATTCTGACCACCCTTGATGGAGGCGCCGGGGCGCAGCTGTTTTCCTCCGGCCTCGCCGCCATGGCGGCACTGTGGGAAACCGTTGCAACGGGTCAGCATATCGTAGCGCCAAACGTTATGTATTTTGGCGCTCAACAATGGTTGCAACGCATCTGCGCCCGGCGCGGCATCGGGCTGACCATCTATGACGCCACCGATCCGTCAAGCCTGGAGCGCGCCATCCGGCCCGGCCAAACGGTGGTTGTCTGGGTCGAGACCCCCAGCAATCCGACCTGGGACATCACCGACATCGCCGCGGCAGCCCGGCTGGCCCACAAGGCGGGGGCCATATTGGGGGTCGATTCCACCGCCGCCCCGCCGGTCACCACCCGTGCCCTGGATTTGGGTGCTGATATCGTTTTTTATTCCGCCACCAAGTATCTCAATGGCCATTCCGACGTTCTCGCCGGCATGCTCGTTACCCGGCAGGACAATGAGTTGTGGGCGGAAATCAAAGATATCCGCAAGCTTTCCGGCGCTCTGCCCGGCCCCTTCGAGGCCTCACTGCTGCTGCGCGGGCTGCGGACGCTAAGCCTTCGTTACGCCCGCGCCAGCGACAATGCCTTGCGATTTGCCCGGCACTTTTCAAACCATCCCAAGATTGAAACGGTGCTTTACCCCGGACTTGAAACCCACCCCGGACATGATATCGCCAGGCGCCAGATGACCGGCGGTTTCGGCGGCATGATGTCGGTGCTGGTGAGGGGCGACGAACAGGCGGCGCTGGGGGTGGTCAAACGCCTGGAGCTGTTCATTCCGGCCACCTCCCTTGGCGGTGTTGAAAGCCTTGTCGAACACCGCCGCACCATAGAAGGCCCGGACAGCGGGGTTGCGCCCAATCTCCTGCGGTTTTCGATTGGCATTGAAGCGGCAGAGGATTTGATCGAAGATCTTGATCTGGCCCTTGAAGGGGTATGAAGTTGGTGAATTCTGGAAACCAGCCCAGATTGCCGCAGCGGACATAGGTTAAAAAATTGACGAATAAAATAGTATTCTTTGGGTCGGTGATACTTCCTGATCATGTCCTGAAGGATGGTTTTGTTGCTTGCCGAGAAGGGCGGATTGAACACGTCGGAAGCGGCCGGCCACCGGCTGAGTTCAACTCATATGAGACAGTGCAGGGGCACCTGATTGCACCGGGGTATATCGACATCCATGTCCATGGCGCCGCAAATTCTGACTACATGGATGGCGAGGCCACGGCCGTTATTTCCGTAAATCGAGAACACGCCAAACACGGAACAGCTGTTATTTTTCCAACAACGACGACAGGTAGCCACGAAGAACTGACACGCATGATCGATGCCGTTGCGCACGTGCAGGAAAAATGGTCGCCTGACGATGGTTCACGTATCGCTGGCGTGCATTTTTATGGACCATATTTTGCTGAAGACAAGGTTGGCTGCCATCCGGTCGAGGGCCGCCGGGATCCGCTTAAAGAGGAATTCGAGTTCTTTCTGCAAAAGGACATTGTTCGGATTGCAACATGCGCAGCAGAGCTCAAGGGTTCGGCGGAATTTTACCGTTGTTCGGCGCAAGCAGGGTGCTTGACAACATGCGGTCACTCAAATGCCAGCTGGGCGGAAATCGATGCTGGATTCAAAGATGGCGTGCGTCATGTTGCATCTTTAAGAAAACGATTTGGGACCCCAATGCAGGCAAGTATGGAGCAGTACGTTCTTTGGAACAAAAAGATGAGCACCGAAGTCATCGCCGATGGTGAGCATTTATCTGATGAATTACTTATGTTTGCATATGAAATGATCGGCAGCCATCGACTTTGCCTTGTGACCGACGCAAACCGGGCAATGGGCTGTCCCCCAGGAAAATACAGGTTCGGGAACAAAGACACAGGCAGTTGGGTTGTGAGCGACGGTTTAACCGTCAGAGGCGAGGATGGTGGTTTGGCGAGTTCCATGTGCGGCATGGATAAAATGGTGCAGGTCATGGCGCGGGCGACTGGCGCACCATTAGATGCTGTTGTTAAAATGGCGAGCCTTACGCCGGCGGTACTAACTGGAATTTCCAGTGATCACGGTAGCCTTGAGTGCGGAAAAATCGCAGATGTGCTGATACTTTCTGACAATCTGGAGGTCGAGGCGCTTTATC